>JANYJP010000088.1 GCA_025358455.1 Bacteroidales bacterium | reverse complement strand
ACTTCACTGCCATCTATCGGGACTTGGTCCCGTCTCGCAGCTTTTCCGTGACTCGAAACTTTCTGACATCTACTGGGACTGGCAAAAAACAAGTCACCGCGACACGGACGGCACCTAATTAAACCGCCGGGCCGTTAGGTGTCAAAACGCTGGCATACTATAAGTTATCATTTATCAAATTTTATCTTGACATCAAATTTTCGTCCACTTATCGGGACTTTACCATTTAAAAGCTTTTCAGGTGACATGACCGGCTTGTCCGACGCTCACTTGCATATGATAATTCACGGTTTTGTATTTGAAATTTACAAAACCGGCCGATGAGCATCATTTGCAAGTCTTCCTTCGCTCTCAAGCCTGGTTTTCGTCCGTTTACCTGGACTTTGGTAGCGTTTCGGCACCTAACGGCATCAATTGTATTTTTTCTAGACGAGAAAGTTTTTTTCATTTAGACAAATTTTTTAACGAGACAATTTGTATAACATGACAACTTTCTCCGAGACAACTTTCTGCCATGACGAACATAAAATTGTTTCGGCACCTAACACGGACGGTTGGGGTAATAAGCTTGTCACGGTTTTTGCTTTTGCTCCTGCTACCAAGACAAATTCGTAAAGCTGATACCGCGACCGCGCCAGTATCCGTTTATAACATTTCTGCACCGGGACAATTTTCCGACCACTTACATACTTTGTACCGCGACGCTCGTAATGCTCAATTTAAATTTCACCTGGACGGCAAAAACACGTGCCATACCCTCCTTGCACCCGGACTATTTCCGGCTAAAGCACCAGGACACGTTGCCGGATAGCTTCGCCAGGTAACACAACCTCCCTTTATTGCCGGGCCGTTATGGTTAATTCGAACCTCACTACATACATTTAGAATAAAAAAAATAAGCTTTAAATCACAGACTTGACTTTATCTATTTTTCTATTTACCTTTGCTTTAACGATTTAATTTGCTTATAAGATGAAAAATATCCTAATTTCTTTATTCGCATTAATTCTGCTACTTTCTTCATGTAAAAAAGATTACCTCATTCCATCGGATGAATTACCTGGTTGGCTTAAATCAAAAATAAGTCAAGACGAACAGATTATTAAAGAACAACCTAAATTGATGAATGCATACGGTGGTTGGTTAAGATATTCATGGAATAACGAGTATTACTTTGAGTATCATAATGAACTGAGTTCATCTTTACCCATGGCTACCTCTTTTAATGAGGAAACTAAAATACCTTCATACACTGATAATGAATATAATAGAGAAAAATGCTGCCTGACATATGTTTGGAAAGGACCTAAATTCTCTGGATTTTAAAATACGAGCTAACCATAACACGGCGGTATATATTATTGCCTTCGTCAGCCCGGACAGCATTTCAGCTAACACGAAAACTCCCGGTTGGGCTGCCGGCCAACGCACATGCTATCATGGTTTTTGCAGGGTTATCTCGACATTTCATTTTTAACGTGACAATTCCTGCTTTCTACCCGGACTCTGCAAAAACAATTGCCTGATGTGTTTTGATTATGTACCACACTTGCATGGGATTATTAAAGAGCCCCTGAATATATAGTAAGAAGTAGATAATTCTGGGACAAGTGTTGCCTGACTGGTGAATGTTAAAGTAAGACAAATAAAAACTTTACTAGTTATTGAAATAATGGTAATTTTTTCAATATCTCAATCATATCCTTACTATCACTAAGTATATATTTTTCAAAGGCCTCCAAACTTCGATGACCACTAATTTTCATTGCAATTGACACCGGGCAGCCTTGATTAACCAGATTCGTACATAGAGATCGTCTGGCCGTGTGTGATTGACAGAGTTTCCATTTTTCCACAGGCTCTGGATTAAGCTTTACTCCACCTTTTGTATGAGGGATTGCAGTCATTCTCCTGATAAAAGCGCTTTGACAAATGATCTTGATAAGATCGTTGGTTTTATCATTATTCAATTGCTTTGGCATTTTACCATTGTATTTTTTCAGAACTGTTTTAACATAACTATGTACAGGAATTTCAGCTTCCTCCCCTGTTTTCTGACTTGTAATTTTGATAATATCATTCTCGATCAGATCGTTTCTCATTTTTCCCCAATCAGAGAAGCGTAACCCAGTAAAGCTACCTACAATAAATGAATCCCTGACAGCTTCCAATTCCTTACCGGAAAGCTTATCTCTATCCTTAGTTTTCGGATGATCTTTGAAAGAACAACGCCAGATCCGGTCAAGTTCAGCTGGAGTCAGATAAACATTGACAATCTTTTCAGTTTTAACGGCATCTCCAATTTTGAAACCTTTGTGATCAATGTTGGCATGCACTTTCTTAATATAAGCTTTGTTGATAATAGCCCGGAGATGCTTTATTTGTGTGCGGATACTACTAATTTTATAATCCTTTTTCATCTCCAGGAATTTAACAAAGTCCTCAAAGAACTGAACATCGAGACTGTCAAAAGTCGGTCTCTTTCTTCCGCAAAACTCATGGAGATTATGATAAGTAAGCAGGTATCCTTTGTAAACTCTCTTCTTTCCCACTTTGAATTCAGATAGTTTTTCATTGTAGTATTCCAGAAACTTTACAGGGACCTTCACTCCCCCTGAAGCAACTGATAAATTCATTTTTTCATAGTACGTCTTCTTTATATCTGTCGTCCGTCCGGATTTATAATCATCGATTGCACTAAGGAAAGCGCCTTCACATTGCTTCAACTGGCTCAGGATACTTTTCCCGTTTGCATCTTTCAGTTTGGAGTTTTTCAGTCCTTCAAAATTATTGATCCATTCGCCTGGAGGAATCCTTATATTTGTAGTAGTCTTTACAGGAACCTTCTTTGAAGTCCAGTGTTCGAGGTAAATAAAACCATTCGGCTGTAATTTCAGTTTGCTAAACATTGTGTCAATTATTATGAATCAAATGTATAGAAACTTTCAGAAAGGGCAAACTAATTCGTTGGTTTTTAGTTGGGTTTTGAAAATAGCCTTGCGGATATCCGGAGAGTATTATATAAAAAATAACAAAGAGGTATCATGCACATATTCAACTTGATAACAGAATAAAGTGCTCTCCGGATACTGAGAAAGCACTTTTTGAAGCAATGGAAGATTGATTATAAATGTAATATTCTAAATTACAGACAAATACGAATAATTCTGGACAAAATATAGTATTACACAGAGTTATTTTGATTTAGGCTCAGTTACCCCTATTATCCTCAGAAGTTCTGTTGCAGCATCTCTTGGTCCGCTCGATTCATATCCAGGTATTCCAAGCCTTGTGCGCATCTGACCAACATAGACATTGTTTTTGAAGAATGATGCGAAGTATCTGGCAGCAATCTTATCATGAAGATCTTTATATTCGGGCGGTCCGAAAATATTAGCAAAGTATGAATGCACCAATCCGCTGGAAGTTGTAGTTCCTTTACTCATAACCGCACCTTCGCTGAATATATCAATTGCCCATTCTGCAGAACTGAATCTCTCTATTACAGGATGTTCGTTATCAATCTCCTCATAATTATTAGCATAGAGAATATAATCAATCTTATGTCCCTGTACAACTGTTTCAAATTTGGTTACCGGGAAAACTATCCTGGCATTTACCTGACTTGGGTTCATAATAATTGAACGGTCGAGGTGCCCGAAGGCATAACCTGGCTGCAAATCGTCGAGTCTGAGGAATGCCCCGATCTCTGTTCCAAATCCTATTGGATAACCATTTGAATCCAGTTCAATGGAGCCCATGTCATCAGCTATAATTGTAAGCTGGCGTATGTGCTTTTCAGCAAGCACCCTGAAAGCCTCAAGGGTTTCTGATTTGCCGGCGCCGGTATCTCCCATCATAAGTATCGTTGCTTCTTTATTACCCTGGAGGAGTATCTTAACCATAGCGCCATGAAAAGGCATGTTGCCTGATTTCATAACAATGGAATTATGGAGGGTAAGGATCATTTTTTTCAGATACCCAAAATATCCGAATTCTGGTCTGTTAGGAATGGCCCCCACGAATATCCTATTTTCCTGATCATCACAAAATACGGTGGAATATTCGGCAAGACCATCGATTGTATTTCCGGGAACACCATATACAAACAGGGCATCCGGTTTTTTCAGAAGATCTGTATCATCTGCAAGCTGAAACAGGTTACACATCGAAAAACCCAGATCAAAAAAATCAAGATGGAAATAAACCATTATCAGTAACTTGCCAACTTTTGCAGGGTAACAGATCCACTCATTTGAATTAAGTTCAACCAGATCGATCGGGTTCTGCTGTATCCTTTTAAAATGTCCTGTCCTCTTATTCATAGGCTGTTGAATCACAAGGGGAGGATAGATAAGCATCTGCCTGATGACAGGTATATTATTCAGTTTCTTATACTTTTCCGCACCGTAAGGAATATCTTTTGGAAGAGAAATAACTGCCATTTCAGCTCCGGCCGGAACCTGTCTGTATACATTTGGATGGCTTCCGGTTATGTTTTCCTGGATATGCCTGTATACAGTCCGTATAAGGTGAGTAAGCTGTTCTATAGTTTCATTGAATGTACGATATGGCCGTTTGTCAAGCCGGTCACCCTCTGAATCATTTATGATGAACCGGTCGAAATGACGCCAGTAGTCATAAAGGTATTCGACGAAACTGGCTAGTGCATCAAGGTCTTTAAGAAAGTTCTCAGACCTGTCAAAAATATGGGGTACCAGCTTACTTTCGTATTTTACAAGAAAAGTAAGCGTCTTTAACAGATCATTTACTGACTCCTCATCAATTTCACAATTTCTGAAAATGCATACCAGAGGAGAGTTTTTTAACTTCAGTTTTTCAAGACAGCTGTCAAGAACCATTCGGAATTTTTCACTCGCTAGTAATTCTTCCGGTGTCTCACACATCCTTTCGCGGATATTTAAGACAGCTTTATTGCCAATTATACGTAATGTACTTCTTTGCATAAGATTATTTATCCATTTGGGCAAAAATATGACAATATTTAATTGATGATAAGTTTTTACTTAATTATTTTTGTATAATATTATTCATAATCTAATTATTTCAATTTATGCAGCCTGAACTTGACATGTTTACAATATTACCGGAAGATAAGATTCCCGGGAAAGGCAAAATACTTATCTCGGAACCTTTTTTACCCGATACTTTCTTTAACAGAAGCATTGTTTACCTGACAGATCATACTCCACAGGGATCGGTTGGTTTTATCCTGAATAAAAAAATCGATTTAAAAGTAAGTTCTGCAGTTACAGGCTTAGAAGGATGGGATGAAAACCTTAATATGGGCGGACCCGTAGCCCCTGATACTCTTCATTATCTTCATAATCTTGGTGATCTGATTCCAAAAAGTGTGCATGTTCAGGATAATATTTATTGGGGAGGTGACATTGACAGCGTTAGGGAGCTGATCAGGATGGGGAAGATTGCAAGTTCGCAGATACGGTTCTTCCTGGGTTATTCCGGGTGGTCTGCGGGTCAACTGGAACGGGAGCTTAAAGAAAACTCGTGGGTTATTGCAAAAGTGAAGTCAGATATCATAATGAGTAACAGAGGTGATGATACCTGGAAAAGAATCTTAAGAAGCCTTAAAAACAAATACAAGCTGTGGGCTGATTTTCCCGATTCGCCGGAAATGAATTAGAGATGCAGTATCCTGTATACCATCTCCTTCATCAGTTCACCCGATTCAGTCCCGGGGTCGCCATAACCCTTCGATTTAAGGTCGTAAGTGCGAAGAAGGCCGATAATATTCATTGTCTTTGATACACTGTATTTTGCTGCTGATACCTCATAATCCTTTACAAAGAATGGATTCACCCTTAGTATGGCAGCAACATTGTTCTTAGATTTGTCTGTAAGATAATGGTATGTAAGTAGTTTACTGAAGTATCCAAACAAAGAAGCAATTGACAGAGTTATCGGATTATCCTTAGGGTTATTTGCGAAATAATGCACAATCATATTGGCTTTGAGGATGTTCTTTTCACCTATGGCTTTCTGCAGCTCAAAGTTATTATAATCCTTACTTATCCCAATATTCTTTTCAATTAGTGCGGTAGTAATCACTGGTTTACCATCAGGTAGAGTTATGATAAGCTTCTCCAGTTCATTTACAATTTTATGCAGATCAGTACCAAGATATTCAGTTAGCATAGCGCTTGCACTGGGATCAGTTTTAATCCCTTTTAGCATCAGGTATCTCTCAATCCATGCCGGTATCAGGTAGTCGCGTATCCTTGATGATTCAAAGTAAACACCATGATTTTCAAGAGTCTTATAAAGTTTTGTTCTCTTATCAAGAGTTTTATACTTATAACTGAAAACAAGGATTGTTGACTGCAGAGGCTTTTCAAGGTAAATGACAAGATCTTCAATTTTTTTTAATGTCTGGGCTTCCTTAATAATAACAACCTGGTGGCTGGCCATCATCGGAAATCGTCGTGCTGTATCTATTATTGAAGGAATATTGGTGTCATCGCCATAAAAGATCATCTGGTTAAAAGCTTTTTCAGCTTCTGGCAGTATTTTATCTTCTATATAATTGGTAATAAGATCAATATAATAGGGTTCTTCACCGGCAAGAAAATATACCGGCTTAAAGATCCTGTTCTTCAGATCTGACATTATTTCCTCATAAGTAACTGCCATATCAGAATTTTAGATGTTTTACGGAGACCCCATTCTCCTTTATTTCCCTGAGTGAATCAATCCCAATCTTAAGATGCATCTCCACAAAATTATTAGTGACTTTTTTATCGCTTGCTTCTGTTTTAATTCCTGTTGAAATCATAGGTTGGTCTGATACTAAAAGAAGAGCGCCGGTAGGTATCTCATTTGCAAAACCAACAGTAAAAATTGTTGCTGTTTCCATATCAATGGCCATAGCGCGTGTTTTGACAAGGTATTTTTTAAACCTGTCATCATATTCCCATACTCTTCTGTTTGTAGTATATACTGTACCTGTCCAGTATTCTCTGTTAAACCTTGTTATAGTAGCAGATATAGCGCTTTGCAGTTTAAATGCAGGTAATGCCGGAACTTCACTCGGAAGATAATCATTGGATGTTCCATCACTTCTTATTGCAGCTATCGGTAGTATAAGATCTCCAAGAGTGTTCTTCTTTTTAAGTCCTCCGCATTTACCAAGAAATAATACTGCTTTCGGATCCACTGCACTAAGAAGATCCATTATAGTTGCTGCATTCGGGCTGCCCATACCAAAGTTTATGATAGTTATTCCATCAGCTGTGGCACTTGGCATATTGTGATCTTTCCCTTCAACCTTTACCTTATTCCATTTTGCAAACAGGTTAATATAATAAGTATAATTGGTCAGGATTATGTACTTACCGAAGGTTCCTAATGCTTTGCCTGTATATCTTGGAAGCCAGTTATTAACAATTTCCTCTTTGGTTTTCATAAAAAAGTACTTAAAGTGAGCTAATGTTCGAAGTGCCTAAAGTTCAGTATAAAAATGAATTTCAGCAAAATTAATCAGATTAATTGTAATTGCATCATAAAGAAAATATACTTCGAATTTCGAGGTCCATGGATTGTAAAAGCGGGTTTCAAACAATTTACTTTAGGCACTCCAGGCACTCCAAACTATAGGCACTTATAAATTAACTGAATATATTTGCAGGGAAATGACTTTTATAATATGGTAACCAGAAATACTGTACTAATTTGAAACAGTTAAATCTGCCTCAGTATTCATTCAAAATAATCGGCAAAGAAGGTTTCGAAATGATCCTTGATCCGGTGAGGAGAAAGTATGTGAAGCTTACTCCTGAAGAGTGGGTGCGTCAGAATTTTGTCCAATACCTTGTCAATGAAGGGAAATACCCACTCGGTCTTCTGGGTATTGAAGTTAACTTCCGGCTGAATAAATTAAGAAGAAGGGTCGATATACTTGTTCATAACAGGTCGGGTATGCCGGTCATGATTGTGGAATGTAAAGAGCCTGGAGTTAAAATTGATGAGGTAGTATTTGATCAGATCGTCTGTTATAATATGGGATTAAAAGTACCGTATATTGTTGTCACTAACGGTATTGTACATTACGCGTGTAAACTTATTCCTGAAAAACCAGGATATGATTATTTAAATGTAATTCCGCTTTACGAAGACATTTTAGACTAGATTGAAGCTATGATTAGTGTTACCTGCGCTGTTATCCGGAATGATGAGAATGAGGTTTTAATTGTCCAGAGGGGAGAGGCGACTGATCATCCCTATAAATGGGAATTTCCGGGCGGGAAACTTGCTAAGGGCGAGACGGAGGAAGAATGCGTCATCCGTGAAGTGAAAGAAGAGTTATCGATGGAGATTGTTATCTGCGGTAAATTGCCTGCAGTTGAATACGATTATGGACATAAGCAGATAATACTAATTCCTTTTATCTGTGATACGCTTGATGAGTTACCATTTCTTTCAGAACACCTTGCATACAGATGGGTTCGGGAAGAAGATTTAAAATCTGTCGATTTTTCCGAGGCAGATGTTTTTGTAGCTGACAATTATTTCGAAAAATTCAAAACAGGCCCAAAATCCAATCTGAAATGAGCTTAAGTGCCTCAGGGGAAAAGGTTTCATCAATATTTGAGTATTCTGCAGGAAGCCCTGTTTTGCAGTGCTGGAGAAGATGATTCACCCCGGGGAGTTTAATTACCTTAAATGATTTATTACCGGCTGATTTCAAAGCCTTTTCAATTGCCGGAAGGTTCTCCGATGCGGAAACCTGTAAATCTTTGTCACCATTTAATGCAAGTACCGGACATTTTACTTTCTTCCAGAATGCAGATGGGTCGGTCATAATAAAATATCTGAACCATGTATAAGTTGGAGCGCCAAATGTTACTTTAAGCAGATTAACAGACTTTTCTGTATCTTCCTTCGATGTCTTTTTCTTTTCCAGTATTTCCCTGTAAAGGGCAAGTATTTTTATTTCTGCTTTATTATTGTCTTTTTCTTTGCGTAATACTGCATATAATTTTTTGTTTGTCTCAGTAAGTTCCCTGATTGTCGATTCGGGGGATCCTGAGATTCGGCTTATCTCCTGCGATTGTCGTATAATTATCTGTTGTCCGGTTACACCAGGACCGGCCAGTGAGACTATAAATGCAACAAGGGGATTTGCAGAGGCTACTATGGGAGCAATTAATCCACCCTCGCTATGCCCGATCAAACCTATGGCTTTGGGATTTACAGATGCATTATTCTTCAGGAAATTAAAGGCAGCTTCCGCATCTGTTGCAAGATCAGAAGACGTTGCTTCTGCATAATTTCCCTGTGATTTACCTACACCCCTGTCATCATATCTCAGAACTGCAATTCCATTACGCGTAAGCCAATCGGCTATTACCAAAAATGGTCTATGACCCATAAGTTCTTCGTCACGGTTCTGCGGACCTGATCCGGTAATTAAAATAACGGCCGGAAAAGGACCATTCCCTGTCGGAATTGTCAGTGTTCCAGCAAGTTTGATATTAAATTTATCATTATTGAAGGCAACCTCTTCTGCTATATAAGGGAAAGGAGGTTTGGGTTCCTGAGGTCTGTTTATTGCAAATGCAGCTTTCAACTTTATAATGTTGAGAGGCAGTGCGTTTCCTGCCTGCTTCCATGTTCCCTCAATAAGAGTATCATTCTTTACTGATCCGTTATATTCTCCAAGAAGAACGGGTGCCGAAATACTGAGGGTTGTACCGGTAAAAGTTACGGGTCCGAGTTTTATATTCTTTGCTCCCTGATCGGGACTGTCGAGTGTTGCAACAAGACTATCTTTTTCAACAATTGAAATATTAAAGACTACTCTCAGTTCGATGGCACCTGATTTTATCTTTCCGAGCCATGTGCCTGTGAGAGAGATCTTGTCAGATATGACCTGAGATTGTAATGAATTGGAAATCAATAAACATAATAGTAAGGTAACAACAAAAGATTTTTTCATAGCTGAATAAAATAAAGATGAAAGGTTTCTAATATTTTCATTTCAAATTTATGAAATATATAATTCATAACAGTCAGAATTTTCCAGACACTTTAACCTTTTAACCTTACAACTATTCCACATCTTTTGTACTTTTGCAGATCATTTTATTTCCATGTCATGAGGATAGTAGATACTAAAGGGCAGCTTTGTCCCGCTCCACTGATTGCAGCTAAGAAAGCACTGAAAGAAACCTTGCCGGGAGATTCATTTATTGTTTTAACTGACAATGAAACTTCTTATAATAATCTGACCAGGTTCCTTAAAGATAATAATACTGATTTACAGGTCAGTGAGGCTGCAGGCATCTGGACGATGACTATAACCAGGAGGCAAGGAAATATTCCACAGACAAGAGCGGAAGATTATTGTAATCCGGCAATTGCGCATTTTGAAAAGGGTAATTTCATTATTGTATTTAGCTCTGATAAGATGGGAGATGGTGATGAGCAGCTGGGTCAACTCCTGATGAGTAATTTTATAAAGGCAATAAAAGACCTTGACCGGCTACCTCAGAAAATGATATTCTATAATAAAGGGGTGACAATTGTAACCGACAACTCCCCTGTTATTGAACATCTCAGAGATCTGGAGAAGATGGGTGTTGAATTGATGCTTTGCTCCACCTGTGTTAATTATTATAAATTGGAGGAACATATCGGGGCAGGCATTCAGAGTAATATGTTTACTATAGCTGAAGTAATGGCTTCAGCCGGAAGTATAATTAAACCGTAAGAAGTAATAAATTATCAACATGAAAATTGACTTGCTTCAGTTGGTTGAATATGGCGGATGTTCGTCAAAGATATCCCCGAAACAGCTTGAGGAGATACTTAAATATCTTCCGTTGCCAAAAGATCCAAATATCCTAGTTGATATTGATACTCACGATGATGCAGGTGTTTACAGGGTAAATGATGAACTTGCTCTTGTCCTTACTACTGATTTTTTCCCACCGGTTTGCAGTGACCCCTATGAATTCGGTCAGATAGCTGCTGCTAATTCTATAAGTGATGTTTATGCTATGGGCGGGGACCCTGTACTTGCGTTAAATATCATGATGTTTCCGGCAGCAAAACTACCTATGGAAGCCTTTGCTGAAATACTTAAAGGGGGCTATGACAAAGCAACTGAAGCAGGGGTGAGGATTATTGGCGGACATACAATAGATGATTTTCCTCCGAAGTACGGTCTTGCGGTTGTGGGATATATCCATCCAGGAAAAATTATTACAAATGCCGGTGCTAAACCTGGAGATTACCTGATTCTTACAAAACCAGTTGGAACAGGAATTATTATGGCCGGTCAGAGATTGGGTCTCGCTTCAGATACTGATGTCAATGAGGCAAAAAAACAGATGAAGCTTCTTAATAAATCGGGTGCAGAGGTGATGAAAAAATATAATATCAAAGGAGCAACTGATATTACAGGATTCGGTCTTGCGGGTCACGCACTCAAAATGGCACAGGCAAGCAAAGTTTCTATTAAGATCAATATGGAAAAAGTGCCGTTAATCGGGAATGTTTATAACCTTATTGATGATGGTTGTATCCCCGGAGCATCATTCCGTAACCTTGAATTTGTTGAGGAACATCTCATGGCAGCTGATGACCTCGATTATAATCTTAAAATGCTGGCATTTGATGCTCAGACATCAGGGGGCCTTCTCATGAGTGTTTCAGCAGGGATAGTTGATAAAGTACTGACAGATCTGCATGCAGCCGGATTAACTTCTGCAGCATCAATAGGAGAAGTAACTGAACTACATGAAAAATTTCTTACTCTATGAAACTAAGAGTTACTGCCTGCGATGATTTGAGTGCCCTGCGGGAAAAATGAAACTAAAATTTCCCGCCGATTTCGCTGATTTGCGCAGAATATTCTTTTATTCAGCTTCTGCTTCGTCTTCCCAGGAATTTTTTCTTTTATCTTTTTCATTTACCGGGTTGGCATCCATCACCCACATTCCACGTCCGTGGGTCGCAATTATGATCATATTATCGCGTGGATGTATTGCCAGGTCATGAACATATACATAGGGTATATTTCCAAGAATATCCCATTTTTTCCCTCCATCGTTACTGACAAAAACACCCGCATCAGTTCCCACATACAGGATATCCCTGTTGACAGGGTCTTCGCGGATAACATTTACAGGACCTAACGGAATATTTGCTGAAATATCCTGCCATGAGTCTCCGAAATCAATTGATTTCCATATATATACCTGGAAATCATCCTCTTTCCTGCCAGTTTGAGTCATATAAACTGTACCCATGTCAAATCCTGAAGCAACAATCCTGGATACAAATTTCTGAGGCACAGCTCCATTTCTTATCTCTGTCCAGTTCTTTCCGCAATCTTTTGTCCGCCAAATCCTGCCATCATCTGTTCCGGCGTAAATAAGACCGAACCTGAGTGGTGATTCATCGAGAACTGAAATGGTCTGATAATTAATATCACCTCTTTTCGCCGGATCGTTATAGGAGAGGTCGGGACTTATAAATTCCCAGGTATTGCCTCTGTCTCTTGACATCATCACAAACTGCATCCCATGATAAATGATATCCGTATTATGTTTTGAGATGATGGAAGGAGCTACCCATTCTCCTCTCAATGGTTCCTCCCCCGGAAGTCTTTGCGGGAGCAATTCTTTTACACTTTCCGGATAATTATTTATTTCTGCTCTTGCAAGAGCTCCATAGAATGTACTTGAGTAAATTGTATTATTGTCCGCGGTGCTTATTGCATGAGTACTGCCTTCGGCACCAAGGGTATGTTTAAACTCTGTAGGTAACACTTTATCACGTCCTTCAGAAAGGTCCACCGGACCATAAAAACTATGATGATCCTGTATTGAACCAAAAACCCTGAAAGGTGTACTGAAGTCATAAGCAACATTGTAAAATTGAGCTAGTGGAAGTTCTTTAATGGGTATTTTCCAGTTTTTTCCCCGATCATATGAAATTGCCAGACCGCCATCCTGTACATTCAGAAGATAATTTGAATTTGCAGGATCGATCCATAATCCATGATGATCAACATGCATTCCTCTTATTGTTTTAAAAGTTTTCCCACCATCGGTTGACTGATTAAGTTGAATACCCATAGTATAGACAATATTTTCGTCGTTAGGGTCAACCCTTATTTGTCCGAATACCCAGCCATAAGTAGCTGAGTGTCTTTCCATAAATGTTTTTTGTTCAGGCGTGAGCCCACTAACTTGTGACCAAGTGGCTCCGGAATTTTCGGAGCGATAAATTGCTGCTCCTTTTATTATATCTTTTCTCTGACGGCCATAAGAATCCAGATCACCTGGTTTTGCCTTGCTTATAATTTCGTAGTTATCAACATAAGCATAGAGAGCCCTGGTATTTGATACAGCTATGTCAATTCCTATTCTTCCGCGCATATTTGCAGAGGGGAGTCCTTCGTTAATTTTCTTCCAGTTCATTCCACCGTCGGTGGATTTCCATATACCATTATTAAGTGTTGCTTCGGTGGTTCTCGGATCATTCCATTTCAGGCGCATCCGTTCCCAGGTTGTACAATAAACTATGTTTGGATCTTTTGTATCAAGTACAACATCATAAACGCCAGTATTATTATCAACGAAAAGGGATTTAGTCCATGATTTTCCTCCGTCAGAGGTTTTGTACAATCCACGATCTTCATTTGGTGTCCACTCATGCCCTGTAGCAGCAACATATACAATGTCTGAATTTTTAGGATTTACCCTTATGCGACCAATTGTAAAAGTATTCTCAAGACCCATCAGGTTCCATGTTTTTCCGCCGTCACTGGTTTTAAAAACACCACAACCTGCAGCTGAACTTCTGAAGATATTTGCCTCACCGGTTCCTACCCAAACTGTTTCGGTATTATTCGGATCGATGGCAATATCGCCGATTGATGCGGTAGGCATAGCCTCAAAAACAGGAAGGAAGGTTGTTCCTTCATTTTCTGATTTCCACACTCCTCCTGTGGCAGATCCTACCCAAATTGTATAACTCTTTCCATGAGGAGTAACAGCCTCAACATCGGTGCAGCGGCCACTTATATTTGTGGGGCCCAGATATTGCCATTTCAGATCCTTGAATGGTGAATTCGCTTTCATTTCTGTTTGTTTTGTAAACATAGCAACCTTGTCTTTTCCGCTTAAAACAGGGCTCTTAACTTGTCCTGACAGATGAAATGAGAACAACAGGATAACTATAAAAATTGCGAGAATTCTTTTGGAGTATTTCATATGGATATTTTTGTTACAAAGGGAGACACAGAGTCAGTTTAATTTTCTTTGTGGTACTCTGTGGTTTCTCTGTATGTACTCTGCGATAGTTCTTAATACTTTGAAATTAAACTTTATTAATCAAAAATAGCCTCGAATACTTTACTATTTTTTGCTTCGAAACACATTTCAATCTGCTTCTGAGTATTACGTTCTGTTGAAAGAGGTGGCAATGAATCAATTGAAAAGAAATCCGCGTCAAGAGTTTCAGTATTATCCATAAAATCATACTCAATTAAAATGCATTCGAAGAATATCTTGTAAATAGTAAAGGGGTAGACGAAAGCATTCTGTCTGTTCGCCATTTGTACAGCAATTATTCTCTTTGGTTTTACAACTGCTCCTGCTTCTTCAAGACACTCTCTTACAGCTGATTCACTCGCTGAAGTATTTACATCTGCCCATCCTCCGGGAAGTGACCAGCGACCATCAATTTTCTCTTTTACCAGAAGTATCCTGTCACCTTTGAAAACAACTGCCCTTATATCAACCTTAGGTGTCTGATACCCTTTTTCGCTTGCGAATAAATCTCTGATTTTTTTGTGACTGAGATCCGTATATTCATGCAATATCTCAATTGTAAGGGTTCTTATCTGCTCATACCTGTCAAGGTCATACTGGTTTTCCGCGAATGTCAGTCCTGATTGCGCTATAGACTGCAGTTTTGTTGCCCATTCGAGCCATTTTTCATTCATTCTTTTATTTGTTTTAGGATAGACATGAATTCTTTTCCAAAATTGTAACAAAAACTTAACAATAGAAAGTAAAAATTTAATTTGAAGAGTAATAGCTTTGAAAAGAATAAATGGTTATTGTGATATTGTGAGTATTATATAACAAAAGTTTGATAACTAAATACTTGCAAACCTGACAAGTCCTTTTAGATATTAATTAAGTAAGAGATATGACATTTCTTTACCTTGTAATTGGTCTGGTATTGGCGTTTGATTTTATAAATGGATTTCATGATTCTGCAAATTCCATTGCTACAGTAGTTTCAACCAAAGTACTTTCTCCAATAGCAGCAGTAGCATTAGCAGCAATTTTTAATTTTCTGGCATTTCTTATTTTCCCTCTTAAGGTAGCTACAACGATAGGAAAGGGTGTTATCAACCCCGAGATTATTACCCTGTCATTGATTGCATCTGCAATAATTGCTGCAATAATCTGGAACTTAATTACATGGTGGCTTGGACTTCCTTCAAGTTCATCGCACACATTAGTAGGTGGGTTAGTTGGCGCTGCGGTTGCCAGTAGTGGATTCGGATCAGTGATTATGGCCGGGGTTTTAAAAATCGTTCTTTTCATAGTAATTGCCCCTTTACTTGGTATGGTGCTTTCGTATATTATCTCAATAATTATACTTCATATTGTAAAGCATCACTCACCTTCAGGAGTCGACAAACATTTCCGTCGGTTGCAATTATTGTCCGCCTCAGCATTCAGTTTGGGGCATGGAGGGAATGATGCACAAAAATCTATGGGTATTATCTGGGTGGCGTTGATTGCTACAAATCAGGTAGCAAAAGATGCACCTATTGGTCTGTGGATAGTTCTTTCATGTCATGCTGCAATTGCTCTTGGCACTTTATTCGGAGGCTGGAGAATAGTAAAAACTATGGGACAAAGGATAACAAAGCTGAGACCATTTGAGGGATTTTGTGCAGAGACAGCTGG
>JANYJP010000046.1 GCA_025358455.1 Bacteroidales bacterium | reverse complement strand
ACTATTGAATAAATGTTTCGTGATTTGCTGTTTTCGTCATACAGACTGGTAATAAATCCGGGTTTATTGTTGTTAAGAATAAAGAAAGTGTTTTCTAAAGCATTGTTAAAAGCATAAGGCATACCTATGGGGTTGGTCCAGGACCCATTTTTCTTTATTGATCTGAATACATCATAACCCCCCATACTGGTGTGTCCTACTGAGCTGAAAAGTAAAGCGCCGGTTTCCTGATCAAAGAAAGGCGTATCCTCGTTGTAAGGTGTATTAATAATATTCCCGCAATTTATTGGTTCACCCCATTTACCAGCAACAGTCTTTTCCGAATACCAGATATCAAGTTGACCCTCACCACCTGGTTTATTACTGGAAAAGTACATCGTCTTACCATCAGGTGTTATAAAACCATGCGACTGCCAATAAATAGAATTTATGGGTTTCCCTACACTTTTTATCTTTGACCATACTGAATCTTTTCTCTGACTGTAATACAGGTTTCCGTCACCGCCATCATCCATATAGATTATCAATAATTTTCCATCTCCTGTAATCGAGTTTGAATAGAACCTGTTAAATCCTCCAAGTTGCCTGGTAATATCTACAGGTTTTTTCCATGTACCTGATTTATAAGAGCAAAATATATGTGTTTTTTCGTTTTCTTTTTGAGTGAAGATAAAAACGGAATCATTTTTTGATAGAACCGGATTACATGCTCCGGGATAATTGATGAGCCAGTCTGCGAAAAGGTTCAAGATCAGGGTCAAAGGTTTCTTCTTCATTACAATTGCATACATGCAATCTCTTATCTGGGTATCAATATATTCATCCTTGAAGATCTTAGTGCCACTCAATCTTTTCTTTGCATCATAATAAAGTGTAATGGCTTTTTCCAGGCTATCGCTATGATGATATGCTATAGCGAGGTAGAGATATGTATCCAAAGGCGCTCGTTCTCCGTATTCCAGGTATTCCTTGTCATTGCTTACTACATTCAGGGATGCTTTTGTTAATAGTTGCAGGGCCTCAGTCTTTTTCCCATCAAGATTCAGGTAGCATATTCCCAACTTTGCATTTAGATTGGAGTTTTCAGGATATTTATTAAGAAGGGACTTGTACAGGTCGGAAGCCTTCGCATAATTCTGATCATAATAGTAATAAATATCAGCTTCCTGAACTTCTTTAATAAATGCCTTTTTGGTAATTACTTGTGAAGACAGAGTAAGGAAGCAAAAAAAAAGTAAAGTGAGTATGGTGGTTTTTCTGATTACCTTTTTCATTATTTGGAAACTTTCTTGATAAAGATTTCTTCCGGGTATCCTTTCCTTATCAACTCTGACCTCAGTGAATAAGCTTCCTCTCTTGTTGAAAATCTTCCGCTCATATACCTGTAAAATTTGTCGGTATCATTATACAGAACCTTCATATCAGATATGTATTTAAAATAGCTGACATCAATAGGATTATGCAAAGCAATTACCTGTACGGTGTAATACAGAACATCAGAATCATTAATATTCTTGTCAGTTACATCATTAACATTCATATTTTTGATTAAGATACTTGTATCAATAGCTGACACAGTTGGTATTTCAGCCAGATTGATCTTATCGTAGACTACTGTTTGGGGAACTACTCTTTTAACAGAATTGTCCCTCAGAAGTGATACATCGATGGTTATTACCAATGACGGATTATTCTGTAATAAAGTGGTATCAATACTTTGTGAAAAATATCCTATTCCGTTATAGACTAACCTGTATTCTCCAGGGGTGGCATTAAAGGTGTAAAGGCCTGTATTTTTATTTGGATAGCCGACATCAATAGTATCGCCGGATATCCGGTTAATAAGCTGAATTGCATAGTTTTTATCAAAAGTGACAGTGGTGTCACTCAGGCTGAAGTTTCCTTTAATTTCAAAAAATTGGGTCACATTCTGACTTCCAATACCAAGATAAAAGATATCTTTCTTTTTGTAGTCAGTTGTTATTGAATAGAAGCCATTCGACCCATTATTAAATGGTTGGAAGAATTTATCATCATCAGTGGTATTGATCGGGTAACCCAGGTTGGAAGGCGTTTTCCAGACATTTCCTATTTTCTGACTCTTGAAATTATCGAATCCCCCCATTGAGTTGTGACCCTCAGAACAAAAATATAACAGAGAATCATTTTTGGTAATAAAAGGATTATCCTCATTAAACGGAGTATTTATAGCAGCTCCCAGGTTAATTGCAGGGCCCCAATCGCCTGAGGCATCCTTTTCGGAGACATAGATGTCGAGGTTTCCCTGTCCGCCATCCCTGTTACTGGAGAAATAGAGTTTATTCCCGTCAGAGGAGATTGATGCGTGTGCTTCGTAAAACTTTGTATTGATGTATTTATTAAGTTTTTTGATTGGGGTCCATGCTCCATTCTCATAGTTTGATGAGTAGATGGCCCCGTCGTAATTGTCAGTTTTATAAAGGAATAATTCAGTTCCGTCATTATTAAGTGAAGACGAAGAACAGTCTTCGCCTGCCTTAAGCTCTGCAGTTATTTCAATAGGAGTTTGCCATTTTCCTCTTTCTTTCTTTGAAAAAAAGATAACATTTACGATACCTCTTCTTTCAGTATAGACTAAAGTATTCCCGTCGAAACTTACTGCCGGGTTGTCGTTTATAGATCCCTGACTGAAATCGCTTCCGAGAAGCTTTTTACTGAAAACTACAGGATTTGCCTTAAATTCAATTGCATTTTTACAGGCTTGAACCTGCTGATCAATATATTCAAGGTTTTTCATACCTCCTTTTGATTTTGTTTCACTTGCAAGCTTTTTAAAAGTTTGATAAGTATTGAGACTTTTTTCAAGCTCATTATTGATCATATAAGCTCTTGCAAGGAAGAAATATGCATCTAATGGGGCTCTCTTCTCTTTAAACGATTCGGGTTTCGCATCATAGCTTGCATTTTTCACAGCTTCCTCAAGATAGGGCACCGATTTCTCTTTCTCTCCGGGTATATTGATATAGCAAGCGCCAATCTTATACTTAATGTTCATATTATCAGGTGAATCAAGAAGGATATAAAGCTGGTTCGCAAGTTCATACTCTTCATAAAGGAAGTATGATTCAGCCTGTGCGAATATCTTTTTCATTTCATCTGAAGACTGAGCAGAGACAGCAATTGGAAGGATGAGCAGAGTCAATAGCTGCAGGAGTGGGCGAAATAATTTTCCTCTTAAGTTTACCATCAAAACAAATATAGTTATTTTTCTATTCCATTTATTCAGAAACCGGTCTATTATTATTTGAGAGTAATCTTGTAAATATCTTCTTTTCCAAAACCACCAGACTCTTTAAAAATAGAATAATAACCTGATTTGCCATTTCCGATTGGCATAAAGAAGAAGTTGTCATCGGGCGTATTAAGCGGATACCCAAGATTCTTTGGCACACTCCATAGGTTATTTGTTTGAAGATCAGACCTGAAAATATCATATCCCCCCATATTCTCATGGCCCTGGGAACTGAAAAACAATGTCTTGCCATTATTTATCAGGAATGGCCTGTCCTCGTTAAACTGGGTATTTATTTCAGGTCCAACGTTTACAGCCGGACCCCAATCTCCATTTACTTTAGTTGAAATATACAGGTCAAGTCCGCCAAAACCACCAGGTCTGTCAGAAGCGAATATGAGATGATTCCCATCTTCGGAAATAAATCCATGTGATTCCCAGTATTTTGTGTTTATATTTTTATTTAGTTTTAAAGTCTTTGACCAGCTGTTTCCATCGTATGAACTTAGGTAAATATCGCTGTTGAAATTATCATCTTTTGAAAGAAACAATAATTTACCATCTGCTGAGAGGCATGAAATGTAAAAATCTCCGTCAGACTGGATTTCCGGAGTTATGTTAACAGGGGAGGTCCATTTGCCATTAACAAGACGTGAAAACATTACTGCATCATAGAATTTGAGAGAAACCATATAAGCAAACGACTTCCCGTCAGCTGAAATCAGTGGATTAAAGTTTACTTTTTCGTCATTAAAACGTTCACCCAGGTTTTCTTCAGTATATGCAACCGGTTTTGATATTAATTCTTTTGCCATATTGCATACCTCAATTTCATGCCTGATCCATTCAAGGTTTTCATTATCATCAGGGAGCAGGGTTCCTGAATACTTAAGATAAGTCTCTTTGGCTTTATCGAACATAAAATTGACCTGGTAAGCTTTTGCAAGATCATACAATGCATCATATGGGGCAGCGGTCTGAGTGATAGTTCCCTCTTTGTGTTTCGCTGACATGTTTTTTGATGCAGTTTCGAGATAATCGATAGAAAGATTTTTCTTACCCTGAATATTAAGGTAGCACAGACCTATGCAGTATGCAAGATTTGAGTTATCAGGCAGTTTTTCATACAACTGAAGATAATAGCTCAGGGCATCTGAATAATCTTCTTTTAATAAGAAATATTCAGCTTCCAGAAATGTTTCCTGAAGTGCTTTATTTTCCTGTGCAAAGAGAGAACCGGAAAATATTATCAGAAAAAACAGACAGACAATTCTTTTGCTCATAAGCATAAGGATTTGACAAACAAATTTATAAAAAAATAGCAGAAGATTTATGATTCACGTACTTATTTTATAAAAATGACCGGCATCAGCCGGTCATTTTTAAATCTTACTATTTCTTATTGTTCTTTCTTCTCTTCCATAAGATGAAGAATAAAAAGATAATCCCGGACCCAAGGAGTAACCATAAGATCCCTAACCCTCCTTTATCGCCCGTTGTTAATTGCCTGGCAATATTTTCAGAAGGAATGTTTTTAGAGGTTATAAGATTCGCGATAGCTTTATAAACTGCATCTTCTGGATATTTAGTTTTATCTTTATTTGTGAGCATGTAATTAAGCAGGTCTCTTGGAGACTTTATCTTTTCTTTTTTAAGATCAAGTGATTTCAATGATGAATAAAGTGGTTCATCAGACTGTTCAATAAGGTCGCGCAGGAATTGTTCAGTGTTTGTACCTGGTAATAAACCTATTGAAATAAGCAGATCAGAAAGCTGATCCTGAGTAAGTCCCTGCTTAACAGATTCATTGTAAAATGCCTGTAACCATTTCTCTTTGATTTTAATATTGCTAAGGTCGACTTTGGCAACAGACTGGCGGATCATATTTCCGGCCTCTGAGGTATTGCTGTAAACCAATATTTTTTCTTTCAAAATTGAAAGAGAAGGATCAATATTACTTAAGATTGCTGCAGCAATTTTATTTAAATCTTCCGGACTTATTTTACCATCTGTTTTTAGGCTGATATATTCCTGTAAATCAGTCCATGTCTTTAGATTTGATTGATAAATATCCAGGGAGGAGAGGATTTTTTTCAGATCGCCATCTGTATATTCAGCCATAATATTTACAGCAGACTGGGTAAGAACATTATCCATAACAGCAACCCTGAGTGCAAGTTTATCTACTTCTTCAGGATTTATATTTTCCCTGGCTGCTTCTTCCTTAAGATAGGCTATGAGGTCATCAATTTTTCCGAATTTATTGTGTTCAATATCAGCATTGTCGGTTACCTTCTTTAGATTTTCATCGGCCCTGCTTTTAAGTATTGCTGTGAGTGCTGCTATCTGTTTTTTTGCAATAACACGATTGTACTCCGGACGTATTATTGGTTGACTGGTAACATCTTTTTCTCTGGTAATATATACATCAGTTGTAGTTATATTATTAAATCTGTCAGTCAGCTTGAAAGCGATTTTGTTGTTTCCGGTGCCCGGTACCATCTTATAGTTGAAAAGAGAATCTGTGATATTAAATATTTCTACAGAAATAAGGGAATCGCCTAGCCAATGTTCAACATTGAGAACTGATTTTGGTTCCACTTTAAGAGGAAACAGAAGTGTGTCGCCCTTTGAAACTGAAATAGTTTTATTGCTTTCTACTTTCAGGTCAGCTACAAAGTCGGTTTTAGGCAGAATCGTACCCGGAAGGACAAAACTATCTGATGGATTTGTTAGAGGAAGATCCACATTCCTTACAATTTTTTGTCCACCCTCAGCTTCAAATGTAATCTGATAATTACCTTGTGGAACCTGGAACTCATATTCGCCGGTATTAGGGTTTGAATAGACTATAAGGGTCTGATCAGGGTTTTTGATATTCATCGCGCTGATCTTCACGCTGTCATTAACATTTCCTATCAGGTCAGCAACCTTAACCATCCCTCTTACAAAGAACTTTCTGGGATGATCATTTGAATATATCTCAATCCGATAAATATCCTGTTTCCCAAACCCTCCCGAACTCTCTTTTGCATAGTATCCTTCATAACCTTCATTAAGCGGTTTGAAAAACACATCATCGTCAGTGGAGTTGAGAGGATATCCTACATTCAGCGGAACTGACCATTCACCATTTGAAAGCAGGGTTGAATAAAATATATCATAACCTCCCATGTTGAAATGACCCCTTGAACTGAAAAATAAGGTCTTGTCATCCTGACTCAGAAAGGGTGATTCTTCATTATAAGGTGTGTTTATTACCGGACCAAGGTTTACTGCCGGGCCCCATTCACTTGTGCTATCTCTGTTGGAAACATAAATATCAAGACCTCCGAGAGTTCCTTTTCTGTTACTCGTGAAGTAAAGTTTTTTATTATCATGAGAAATTGTCGCGTGGGATTCCCAATACTTGGTATTTATATTGTCATTAAGTTTTACTAATGGTGACCATAGGCCATTTTCGAATTTCGAGGTATAAATAATCCCATCATAGTCGGCAGAACTGTAAAGATATAAGGTCTTACCATCACTGGAGATTGATGTTGGGAAAAGATCCTTATCAACTTTAAGTATTTCATTCATATTTAATGGGCTCTTCCATTGACCATTAACTTTAGTTGAATAAAGAATTGCATCGTAAAATGCCTCGTTCCTTGAAAATACAATCACGTCCTCATTATCGGAAATAACAGGATTAAAGTCAGAATTACTGCTATTGATGTTACTCCCCAGATTTTTTTCTTTTATGAAAAGGGGCATGCTCATAAGTTCTTTTGCATTCAGGCATGATTGAATCTGAAGGTTTACAATAGTTGAATCATAAACTTCGGGGTTAAGGTTTTTCTTAAAGAGCTTATAAGTTTCCAATGCCTTGTCAAGCTGATTATTAATTCTGTATGCATTAGCCAGATAGTAAAGCGCATCGTATGGTGCTCCTGATTCCCTGAATTTTCCTTCTTTATATTTTGGATTAATGTTTTTAACAGCATCTTCGAGGAAGCTTACTGCCTTTTCTTTTTCCCCCGGGGTGTTTATGTAGCACTGTCCAATCCTGTACTTAAAGTTTGAATTGTCAGGATAAATCCTCAACAATTGCTGATATAAGGGTAGAGCTTCTTTATAATCCTCAAATAAAATCCAACTCTCTGCATCATAAAAATTATTCTTAATTTCTAGTTTCGACTGGGAGAATAAATCAGCGTTGATAAATGTAGCAATCAGCCACGAAAAAAGAACTAACTTTTTCATCATAATGAAGTTGATCTAAATGAAATGATGGTAAAAAACATTTGTGAGTATTTGTTATCGCTATTTCCGGTTTTAGCTTGCCAGGCGGTAATTTTTGTAAAATTTTAGTTACTCAAAGCTACTAATATAGGAGAAATAAAAGAAAAAAGGACTATTTGCAACAGTCCTTTTTATTAAATACAGACAAATTTTTTCTAAAGATGATTTTCAGCCGGTTAAAATCCCAGGATGTTAATTCGACTATTCTGAGTTTTAAGCCGTATCAGGAGAATAATTTTCAAGAATCTCTTTTACCTTATGAAGAAATTTTCCAGCAAGAGCTCCATCAATTACTCTGTGATCGTAACTTAATGAGAGTATCATTATCTGACGAATGGCAATCATGTCTCCATCGGGTGTCTCAATAACTGCTGGCGTCTTTCTGACAACTCCTGTTCCCAAAATTGCAGCTTGCGGCTGGTTGATAATCGGTGTTCCGGCCAGGTTGTTATAACTCCCGAAATTTGTAATTGTAAATGTACCTCCAGTAATCTCATCGGGTTTAAGCTTGTTGTTCCGAGCTCTGTCAGCAAGATCATTTACAGCCTTTGCCAGTCCTGTAAGATTCTTCTCATTTGCATTTTTAATGACCGGTACAATGAGGTTGCCATCGGGGAGGGCAGTTGCCATTCCTATGTTAATGTTTTTCTTTTTAATGATATTGGTGCCATCAACGGTGATATTAACCATAGGGAATTCATACAGCGCCCGGGCAACAGCATCAACGAAGATAGGGGTTAGTGTTAGTTTCTGACCTTCAGCAGCAAAAAACTTTTCTTTGTTAGCATTCCTCCAGTTCATTAGCCGGGTAACATCTGCATCAATAAATGAGGTTACATGTGGTGAAGTCCTTTTTGACATCACCATATGGTCAGCAATTAGTCTGCGAACCCTGTCCATTGGTATTACTTCGTCGCCATTGACATTCGAATCAGGTGGCAAGTCTTTTTTTATTGTTTTTAGAACTACCGGTGCCTTTACTGCCTCTGTTTCAACCTTCCGGTTATCAATAAGTTTCAGGATATCTTCTTTCGTTATTCTTCCATCCATCCCGGTTCCAGGGGTCTTATCGAGGTCTGAATAGCTAATACCTTCGCGGGAAGCAATACTTCTCACCAGCGGTGAGATAAATTTTCCTGATGGTGTCCGGCTCTTCAGATCGTGTGATAAAACCTCTATATCATTCTTTTCCTGTTTTATTGATGTAATTGTTTCACGGACCCTTTCAACTTCTTTTTCAACTTTTTCGGTATTTTCCCTGGTTTGTACTTGTTCATTTTCAATAATAGCCAATATGTCCCCGACTTTGGCTATTGAACCCTCTTTGACAACTATTGTAACAAGAGTTCCTGCCGTTGGCGCCGGTATTTCGGAATCAACTTTGTCAGTTGCTACTTCTACCAGAGGATCATCTTCCTTGATTATCGAGCCTTCTGTAACAAGCCATTTATTAATGGTTGCCTCAATAACTCCTTCTCCCATTGCAGGTAATAAAAGATTCATTCTTGCCATAAATACATTTTTTTACTTTAAATTCTTCCGTGGTTATTAATGTTTTTCTGTTATGCAAGGGAAGATGTTGATACCAGAATTATAAAATTTACATGTAAAATTCTTTATTTAGTAAACAACCGGATTGTGGAAATGTTTCATATAAACGTTGTATGCTGAAACAATTTCCGATGTATTTTAAGCACTCCGGTTTGAACCGGCTACGAATGCGACATTCTTTTCAATTGCTTTCTTAAATATTTTGAATGTATAAAGTTTAACAGGAAGTGTTATCCCTGCAGGGTTATGTCAGGAATTTATTGATTGATTCAATCATTGCTGATATGGGTTTCTGTTATTAATAGCACGGCCGAGAGTTATCTCATCTGTGTACTCAAGCTCATCGCCAATAGCAACACCACGCGCCAATGTTGTGAGAGAGATATTGTACTTGCTTAGTCTTTTGTAAAGATAATAGTTTGTGGTATCTCCTTCCATGGTTGTACTCAAAGCGAAAATTATCTCTTTGATGTTACCGGCTTTTACTTTCTCTTCAAGGCTGTCAATCTTTAGATCAGAAGGGCCAATTCCGTCAATTGGAGAAATAATGCCTCCCAGAACATGGAACAATCCTTTAAATTGTCGTGTATTCTCGATTGCCATCACATCCTGAATACTTTCCACCACGCAGATCACGCTCCTGTCCCTGTTTTCGTCACTACATATATTACAGATTTCTGTATCGGATATATTATTGCAGTTCTTACAATAGTGAATTTCTCCATGAAGTTTTATTATACTTTCCCCGAACTTTCTGACATCTTCGGCATCTCGTTTTAACAGGTTCATTACCAGCCTGAAAGCAGTTTTCCTTCCAACTCCCGGAAGAGAAGCAAATTCATTAACAGCATTTTCCAGCAGCCTGGATGGGAATTCAGTAAAACTCATAATCTAAATATTTCAGACAAAATTAGCTCAATTTTTCATTGTTATTAAACAGGCACAGAATTTTTTGTCTTGCTTTCTTTTTCTTATTCTTGTAAAAATATATTGACTTAATTATGTCTCCTCTACTGATCCTTGGGATATTTCTCCTGTATACTATTCTGCTTTTTGCAATTACATGGTATACATCCCGTAAGGCCGATAGCCAATCGTTTTTTCTGGGAAATAAAATTTCCCCATGGTTTGTAGTTGCCTATGGCATGATAGGGGCCTCACTCTCGGGTGTCACATTTATGTCTGTTCCTGGTTGGGTAAAAGATACCCAGTTTAGTTATATGGTCGTTGTTTTAGGGTATCTCTTCGGATATTTTGTAATTGCGCTGGTACTGCTTCCGTTGTATTACAGGCTGAAACTGACATCAATCTATTCATATCTTGACCAGCGCTTTGGATTCTGGTCCTACAAAACCGGCGCAGGGTTTTTTATTCTTTCAAGAACATTAGGGGCATCATTACGTATGTTCCTTGTAATAAATGTTTTGCAGATTTTTGTTTTTAATGCATGGAACATTCCTTTCTGGGTTAATGTCCTGGTTTTCATAACACTGATAATTCTATATACTCTCAAAGGCGGAATAAGAACAATTATCTGGACCGATACTCTTCAGACTACTTTCATGTTACTTGCTGTTGTCCTCTCTGTTATATATATAAGCAAGGATCTGAATATTTCACTGCCTAAGTTATTTGCTTCCGTGAAGGACAGCTCTGTTTCAAGGATGTTTTTTACAGACTGGCATCACCCTAGATTTTTTATCAAGCAGTTTTTCAGCGGGATGTTTATAACAATTGTTATGACCGGACTCGATCAGGAGATGATGCAGAAAAACCTGAGCTGCAGGAATATTAAGGAGGCTCAGAAGAATATGTTCACTTTCAGCGGGATACTCGTCTTTGTCAACTTTTTGTTCCTTTTCCTTGGCGCCCTTTTGCTTATTTACATGAAAACCAAAGGTGTGGTTATCACATCCAGTGATGATATATTTCCGACAATTGCAATCAGGTATCTTGGGCCTGTCGCCGGGGTGGTATTTCTTATTGGGCTTATTTCGGCAGCATTCCCAAGTGCCGATGGTGCATTGACCTCCCTTACAACATGTGTGAGTATTGATTTTCTGGGACTTGATCGTCGAAAAGGGATTACAGAAAAGGCAAGAACCAGAATCAGGTATATTGTCCACCTTTCCATTGCATTGGTATTCTTTATAAGCGTTTTGATATTCAGTAAATTGAATGACAGGGCAGTAATAGATAAACTTTTTACGATCGCCGGGTACACTTACGGACCGTTGCTTGGTCTTTATTCCTTCGGATTATTTACAAAAAGATTAGTTAAAGATAAAGTAACCCCGTTTATTGCAATTCTTTCACCGGTGGCCTGTTATTTTCTCAGTACGTATTCGGTGCAGTTGTTTAACGGTTATAAGTTTGGTTTTGAGTTACTTCTTCTTAATGGATTGCTGACCTTTATTGGGTTGTATAGCTTCAGCCGAAAACCGGAAAAAACCAGTTCAGTTTGACCTTCAACTTTGTTGACTTGTTTAAGTAAACATCACCCATTCACCCAGTCCTTCCTCATTGCCTTAACCCATTCTGCTGGTTAACGGTACCCTGTTGGTTAGGATCTTCTTCCTCTTCAGGAGCGTCTTTTTTGGTAATCACCCTGATCTTCTTGTATGGGATATTATAGACTATAAAGTAGCTTAGTCCGGCACTTACTGTTTTTGCACCGTTACCAAACCCCGGTATATATAATGGTCTGAGTTCTTTTGAGGTTGTTGTATGAAGCAATAACCTCAGGCTTATTGTCCAGCCTATGCTGAAATTTTTAAATACTTCAGCCTTCACACCGGGGGTAGCCTCAACAAAATGTCCCCAACTGGTTTTATTCTGTATAGAAGCAGATTCAGAACCCCAGTAATTAACCTGCTGAAAACTGATGTCCGAAATAAAATGACTTAGTCCATAGTGCAAGCCAATACCTGCCCAGTATTTACCCTGAGATTTTTCAACCTTTAACAGATTAAAATCATAACCGGCCCTGACAAAAAAGCCTTTATTGGTATAATTGTAATTGATTACCGAATCGTTTTGTGAATACTTGTAATTAAGGTATCCTCCCCCGATAAAAAAAGATCGTTTCTCATTCAGATCTGTAGAAATATATCCCTCCATACTCAGAATATTTTTATTCGAGTAATACTGTGCAGGGCCAGATACCTCAAAGCCAACTCTTATTTTCAGAGGTATATTTAATGTATCCTGTGCTTCAACCTGTTTTATGCTGAAGAAAAGAATAAGCAGAAGGCTAATAATATATCTGGATGTTCTCTCCATTAAGCGTAGTAATAAGACCAGTTTTTATATGTATTGAATCTATAATATGCTTGGTAAAAATCCTGTTTGTATCAAGATTATGATAGAAAGTGTAACCACATTCCTTTGAAATAAGATGAGGATAACTTGTGTATTTGAAAGTTACGGTGTCGTTAATACCGTTTATTCTGATGATTATAACGCAGCTGTCAGCTGAAGAATTAAGCGGAATAAGAGCGGGTTCTAATTTAGGTGCATTCTCATATATCTTGTTAGTCTCACTGTTTAATCCGTACATGGTAACAGTGTCAGGAGCAAGTTTTGTTTTTAATTTATAATCATAAAATGAAGCTTTCAGAAGGGATTCAGTTTCATCAAAACACGTTTGGGGCGTACAGGAATATAAGACTAATGTTAGTCCTGATATTAATACAAGGAGACTTCGTGAAATAATTTTTTTCATTACAATTCCGAAAGCCTCAAAATTACAAAAATAATGGTGCGATCTGCATCAGGAATGAATAATGGATGAAATATGTCCGTGTTACAATCTTTACAACCTAAAATTTTGGTAGGTTTTTCAATAGCTCATTAATGCCATTTTTAATTCTGCCGATCATATTAACATCGGTATAGCCCCTGGAATAAATATCTGCAACAACATCTTTGTAATGATGTGCTATAAGATTTCTCTTCAGTTTAAGCGTAGGGGAAAGTTCGCCGCTTTGTGGCGACCATTCTTCGGTTACCAGTCTGAATCTTTTTATCTGTTCATGTTCTCCCAAAGTATTGCTTATTTCCCTTATGTCTCTTGAAAAACGATCGATCACTTCAGGAATTTCTATCAACTCGGCATTATCCCTGAATTGTATTTTATGTAATGAACACCAGTCATGAAGATAAGTGAAGTTGGGGGAGATAAGTGCACTCGCAAACTTCTCGTTTTCACCTATTACCATAGCCTGCTCAATGAAAAATGATTCTTTGAGTCTGTTTTCAATAGGCTGGGGAGCAATGTATTTTCCGGCTGAAAGCTTGAACATTTCTTTCTTTCTGTCAGTGATCCTGAGATATTTGTTATCCTCTATAATACCTATATCGCCGGTATGAAAATATCCCTCCTCATCAATCACTTCTGCTGTAAGAGCAGGAGCTTTGTAATAACCCATCATTAAATTTGGCCCTTTGGAGAGTATCTCACCGTCATCGGCTATTTTTACTTTGACATCTTTAAGAATTGGTCCCACAGTTTCGAACTTAATTTCATCTATTCTTAAGGGATTAACAGATATTACAGGAGAAGTTTCCGTCAGACCGTATCCCTGAATGACAGGTATCCCGGCAGCCCAGAAGACTCTTTCAAGCCGTGACTGGAGTGCTGCTCCACCCGATACGATTACTACCACTTCATTACCAAGCGCTTCTTTCCATTTGCTGAATATCAGTTTACGGGCTATTTTTAACCTGAATTTATAAAATCCGGAATTTCCTTTGAGCCGGAATTTAAGACCAAGTTTTACTGCCCAGAAGAATATCTTTCTTTTGACCCATGACAAACTTTTTCCCTTGCTGATAATATTGTCATATATTTTTTCAAGGAGCCTGGGAACTGTAGCAAAAATATGTGGTTTAACATCTTTTACGACATCCCCGACGGTGCCCATATTCTCCACATAATAAACGCTGATTCCCTTATATTGATAATGATAGTTTAACATTCGTTCAAGTACATGGCAGAGAGGAAGGAAACTTATAGATCTGTGTCCATAACCAAGATGATGACAAGCTGCAGTCTCAATGACATTCGACAACAGGTTGATATGACTCAGCATTACGCCTTTTGAGTCTCCTGTTGTTCCTGATGTATATATTATGGTAACAAGATCCTCAGGTTTTATACTTTCTTTAATCTCTTCAAGTTCATTCCTGTATTTTTCTTCATTCCTTTTTCCTTCCTCAATTATATCATTAAAAGGCTTAACCCCATCGACCTGATCGAATGAAAAAATACCAATCAGCCCTTCCAGTTTAACAGCTATCGGATTTACCTTGGTGTAAATGGACTTATTTCCTACAATAATTGCCTTAACATCAGCGTGTTTAAGTATATAAGCATATTCATCAGTCCCTATTGTCGGGTAAATAGGCACATGTATCATACCGGCCTGAGCGATTCCCATATCGGCAAAATTCCATTCAGGTTTATTCCCGGTAATTGTTGCAATTTTATCTCCTTTTCTGAATCCCATTGAAAGGAGTCCATAGCTTACCCAGTTTATATTATTGACTGAATCTCCGGTAGAATATTTTATCCAGATATTATCCTGTTTCCCACAATACATATCTGGTCTTGGATATTTTTCATGAGTCCATTGGATAAGGTCAAATGTCCTTTTAACTTCCATAG
>JANYJP010000040.1 GCA_025358455.1 Bacteroidales bacterium | reverse complement strand
GGTCTGGCAGTAATGGGCGAGAATCTTGTCCTGAATATGGAAAGTAAAGGATTCAGAGTTTCTGTATTTAACAGGTCGGTACAGAAAGTCGATGATTTCATTTCCGGAAGAGCCAAAGGCAAGAATATTAATGGAACACATTCAATAGAGGAGCTTGTTGGGTCTCTGGCACTTCCAAGGAAGGTAATGCTTATGATCAAAGCCGGAGATGCTGTTGATGAAATGATTAATACACTTATCCCACTACTTTCTCCCGGAGATATAATTATTGACGGAGGGAACACCCACTATCCTGATACAAACAGGAGAACTGCCCTGGTAGAAAGCAAAGGTCTTCTTTATATCGGTACCGGTGTTTCAGGTGGTGAAGAAGGTGCATTGCTCGGACCATCAATCATGCCAGGCGGATCAAAAGCAGCCTGGCAATTTATTAAACCAATCTTTCAGGCTATTGCAGCTAAGGTAGATAATGGCATTCCATGCTGTGACTGGGTTGGAGAAAATGGTGCCGGTCATTTTGTAAAAATGGTTCATAATGGTATCGAGTATGGTGATATGCAACTTATTACAGAGGCTTACCAGATAATGCGTGATCTCCTGCATATGAGTGCTGATGAAATGCACCTCATTTTTAAAGAATGGAACGAAGGTGAACTTGATAGTTATCTAATTGAAATAACACGGGATATCCTTGCATATAAAGATACAGACGGAAAACCTCTTGTAGACAAAATCCTCGATACAGCAGGTCAGAAAGGCACCGGTAAATGGACAGCCATTACAGCCCTCGATTTTGGCATTCCCCTGACTCTTATCGGAGAAGCTGTCTTCTCAAGGTGTCTTTCCGCAGTGAAAAGCGAGAGAGTGGAGGCGTCAAAAATTTTGCATGGTCCCACTCCTGAATATACCGGGGATAAAGTTAAATTCATTAATGAAATAAAAGATGCGCTCTATGCATCAAAAATCGTATCGTATGCTCAGGGTTATGCTCTGATGAAGGCAGCAGCCAATGAATATAAATGGAAACTAAATTACGGAGGGATAGCTCTTATGTGGCGCGGTGGCTGCATAATCCGGTCGGCTTTCCTGGGTAAAATTAAAGAAGCATTTGAGAATAATCCTTCCATTACAAATCTTCTTCTCGATCCCTTTTTTAAAGATAAAGTTGAAAAAGCACAAAATGGCTGGAGAAATGTAGTATCTGCAGCCGCAATAAATGGCATTGCGATTCCGGCGATCTCATCAGCTCTTGGCTATTTTGACGGTTACCGTTGTGAAAAACTGCCTGCTAATCTGTTACAGGCTCAGCGTGACTATTTTGGAGCACATACTTATGAACGCACCGATAAGCCAAAAGGCGAATTTTTTCACACTAACTGGACAGGACGAGGTGGAACAACATCTTCTTCAACATATAATGTCTGATAAATAAGCTATTAATCTACCCGGAATATGCCAGAAATAAAAAAAGTCAGCAATTACAGATGGACTGTATGTGCATTAATATTTTTTGCAACGACTATAAACTATCTCGACCGACAAGTGATCGGTATCCTTAAACCATTGCTTGAAAGTGATCTTAATATTGGAGAGATTCAGTATGCAAATATTGTAACTATTTTCCAGTTGTTCTATGGTTTTTCAATGTTGCTGGCAGGCCGGCTTATTGATAAATTCGGGACAAAGATCGGCTATGGGATATCAGTTTTGTTATGGAGTATTGCAGCAATGGGACATTCACTGGCAAAAGGGGTAATAGGATTTGGATTCTGGAGAGCTTTGTTGGGTATAAGCGAATCAGGTAACTTCCCGGCAGCAATAAAGACAATTGCTGAATGGTTTCCCAAGAAAGAAAGAGCTCTGGCAACAGGTATTTTTAATTCAGGTACAAATGTCGGAGCCATAGTCGCCCCAATTGCAGTTCCGGCAATAGTAATAGCCTGGGGATGGCAGGCAGCATTTATTATTACGGGAGCAATAGGATTCATCTGGATAATTCTCTGGTTTATATTTTATGAGTTACCTGAAAAACAAAGAAAACTATCAGCCACAGAACTTGAATTTATCAAGAGCGATCTGGATGAAAAAAACGAAAGTGAGAAACCAATTCCATGGCTTAAGTTACTTAAATTCCGTCAGACATGGCTTTTCTTCATCGGAAAAGCCATGACAGATCCTATCTGGTGGTTTTACCTGTTCTGGATCCCAGGCTGGTTATCTACTGTAAGAGGCGCCGGACTTGATATTAAATCCTTTGGGCTTCCTCTGGTAGTAATATACACTTCCACTACCGTTGGTAGCATCGGTGGTGGATGGATTTCATCATACATGATTAAGAAAGGCATATCACCATTTAATGCAAGAAAATACACGATGCTGATATTTGCACTTCTCGTCATTCCTGTTTTCTTCGCTCAGTCAGAAGGGGTAAGTACATGGGGAGCAGTAGCGCTGATAAGTCTGGCTGCTTCTTCACATCAGGCATGGTCGGCCAATATTTTTACAACAGTATCAGATGCTTTTCCAAAGAGGGCTATCAGTTCTGTAACCGGAATCGGAGGTATGGCAGGGGCTGTATCCGGCGCATTTGTATCAATTTTTGCCGGACACATTCTGGACTTCTTTAAAAAGGCAGGGCATGTTGAAACCGGATATACTATAATGTTTACAATAGCTGCCTGTGCCTATATTCTTGCATGGATCATAATGAATGTATTCGCGCCAAAAGTTAAAAAAGTAGTTATTGATTAACGCGATCAATAAGGGAAATAAAAGATGTTGAAAGTGGATTTAATCTTAATGAACCATAATAAATAATGTCCCCGAGAAAAACAAGGATAAAGGATATCGCCAGGATGGCGGGTGTTTCTATAGGAACCGTGGACCGTGTTATTCATAACAGAGGAGAGGTTGCTGAAAAAACAAAAAAAAAGATTCTGCAAATACTTAAAGAGACAAACTACTCACCTAATGTGTTGGCACAGGTACTGAAGTCTAAAAAAAGTTATCATATTGTCTCACTTCTTCCTGAACCCACTGAAGCAAATTCCTTCTGGAAAAAGCACCCGATTGGAATGGAAAGAGCTATCGATGAGCTCGATCCGTTTCCTTTAGCTCTCACTCAGGTTACTTTCGATTTGCAAAGTGAAGAGGACTTCCAAAATAAGACAGCTACAGTTATAAATCTGAAACCTGACGGAGTCATCCTGGCTCCCATCTTTAAATCAGAATCTATTGCATTTTGTAAACATCTGTCTAAAGATAAGATCCCCTATGTGTTTATTGACGGTTTTATTGAGAACACTGATTTCCTGGCATACATAGGAGAAAATATTTTTCAGAGCGGAAGAGTTGCAGGACAACTACTGGATATGGTTACAGATGAGAAAAAGGATATTCTTGTGGTGAATATTGCACGTAATATTCAAAACGTACACCATCTAAACAATCGTACTCTGGGGTTTCTTAGTTTTTTTGAGAATACTGCTGTAAATAAAGGTAAAAAGATAAATATTACCATTTCTGATCCGTCTTCAAAAACTATCAGGACTGATATGGATAAAGTAATTGAAGAGAACCCCGGGATTGGCTCAATCTTCATATCAGGTTCAAAATCCTACCTCATTGCACTGTATCTTGAAGAGATTGGATTAAAATCAATTAACCTAATCGGGTATGACCTCCTTGATCTGAATGTTAAATACCTTAAACTGGGCATAACCAGATTCCTGATCGGACAGAGACCTGAAGAACAATCATATAAAGGGATTAAAAAACTTTTTGAATACTTGTCTTTAAATAAGATCCCCGATAAAATTGAATACCTTCCTGTAGATATTGTAACATCAGAGAATGTGGACTTCTTTTTATGATTTATGAATATTCTATTTATTTGTGACGTAAACAAAACTATATGAAAACGCTCGGAAAATATTCTATAGGCCTAGGAGACAGATTTGGTCACCAGGGCGGAGCTCAGCTAAAAGCAATAATTGAAGCATCAAAAAAAGGCATTGAGATAACTCCCGTATGGAATAAATCGAACAGAGAACATACCACAATTGGAACCCTGCCCGGTGATGTCAGAATTGAGGCTGATAAAGTGACAACAAATGCAGGATTTAAGAAAGCATATTTTGTTGATGCCGACCACATTAATATCGATACAGTGGACAGGTTTATTGAAAGTTCTGATTTTTTTACAATTGATGTGGCATCATATATTGGAAAAAAAGCAGAAGAAAAGGAAATTTCAGAATTTGTTTCAGGTACAAAAAAGTACATTGGAAACTTCAGAATACCCGGAACTAAACTGTCCTTTAATATATCCGAATCGCAGATAAAACAAATTGCAGAAAAGTACCTGTTTGCTTCAATTAAAGCTTTTGATATTTACAGAAAAATTGAAAAGGTAAAAATGAAGAATAATTTTATAACAGAAGTGTCAATGGATGAAGTTCCTCAGCCTCAAACACCTGTTGAATTGTTTTTTATTCTTAAAATGCTGGCATCAGAAAATATACCGCTTCAGACCATCGCTCCCAAGTTTTCAGGAAGATTCAATAAGGGAGTAGATTATGTTGGTGACCCACTTAAGTTCGCGGAGGAATTTGAATCTGATCTATTGATGATTGACTTTGCCGTTAAAGAATTTGGATTACCTGATAATCTGAAAATGAGTATCCACTCAGGATCTGATAAGTTTGCTATCTATTCTCATATTGGATCAATAATTAAAAAGCATGATAAGGGAATTCACCTTAAAACTGCCGGCACAACATGGATTGAAGAGGTTATAGGTCTCGCTGAATCAAATGGTGAAGCGCTTGACTTTGTGAAAGAAATTTATTTCAAATCACTTGAAAAAATCGATGAATTATGTGCACCCTATTCAGATGTTATTGACATTAAAATATCATCTCTTCCTTCCAGATCGGAAGTATTGAAATGGGATTCTAAAAAGTTTGCAGGTTCAATCAGACATATCCCCGGTAATAAGGATTATAATGACAACATGAGGCAACTGATACATGTGGCATATAAGCTTGCTGCTTTAAAAATGGATCATTATTACCAGCTGCTTGACGCTAACGAGGAAATTGTTTCACAATGTGTTTATGAAAATATCTATAACAGACACATCTGCAGACTTTTCAGTATTGAATAAGCATTTTTTATCATAGTGATTTACCTATTCAGTTCAATTGCAGCCAGAATGAAGGGTGCAACGCCTTTCGGATCATTATCAATGCGTTTCTCGTTCACATAATATTCAAAACTCCCATCGCGGTAAGGAGTACCGCCCAGGCCGCAACCTCCACATATATTGTGCATTGTAATAATACCTTTATCATCGATGGAAATGAGTTTTTTCAATATACCGTCAAATGCACTGTTCGCGATAGTAAGATATTTCTTATCCAGATATCCTTTATGAGCACCCCTTGCAAAGGCATATGCATACATTGCTGAGCCTGATCCTTCAAGGTAATTGCCTTGCCTGTTGCCCTGATTTAGAACCTGAAACCAGATTCCGCTTTCAGGGTCCCGTACTTTATTGAGAGCATCGCAGGTCTTCTGAAGAATTGAAACAAGTTGTACTCTGTCGGGATGGTTTGCAGGCAGATATTCAAGGATATCTTCAATTGCTAAAACATACCAACCCATAGCCCGGCTCCAGGGATAATGTGATTTGCCGGTCACAGGATCGCACCATTTTTGCGAATGGCTCTCGTCCCATGCATGCATAAGTAGTCCCGACTTTGGATCGACTGTTTTCTCATAGATCATTTTTGTCTGGGCAGTGGCAACATCAAACCATTCTGGTTCATTAAATTCTTTTGCATATTGAGCCATATAAGTTGATGCCATGAAGATCCCATCGAGCCACATCTGCCAGGGATAAATATTTTTATGCCAATAACCCCCTGAATTTGTTCTGGGGTGAGTTTTGAGCTGTTCAATAAAGTTGTCCGCAGCAATCTTGTACTTCGGATCAGGATTTCTTTCATACAGGGTTATTATGTCTCTGCCCGGAAAGATCCTGTCAAGGTTATATTCCTGTATCCTGTAATCTGTTACAGAGCCATCTTTCTTCACAAAATGATTGACCCACTCTTCCATGTACTTTGAGTACTTTATATCTTTTTTCCCAAGTCTGTCAATAGCCATGCCCAGAAAAGCAACATCATAGGCCCATTTGGGATTATTGTCAACATAATAGATCAGGCTTTCCGATTTGGCCATTACTGTATTTGCCATTCTGACGGACCATTTAAGCTCATTCTGTATGTTACTCTGATCCTGCGCCTGGAAATTATATGATACTATTCCAAGTAAAAACACAAGAATTATTTTATTGAACATAATCGTGTAATTTAATCCTGTATAAAAATAGTGTTTGATTGAATATAATAAACATATTTACATTGGAAAAGAGACCATTCAGAGGTCTCCTTTCCTGCAATTCTCAACTAACCTTGTTGATGACCACACCCACTAATTCAATATAAACTAACCTATACTGATCAATAACCTGCATTTTGCCAGAAACCAGCTGGGTCTGTCCCATCAGTTCTGTTTGTAATTGCATCCATTTGTGGCTGAGGAATCGGTCGCAATACATGGAATGCCTGAATATTGGCTTTTGCGCCCCCATTATATAATTGAACTCTCTCTATAAGTTTACCTGTTCTCTTAAGGTCAAACCATCTTTGCTGCTCACCACAAAGTTCGCGAGCTCTTTCATCAAGCATAACACCAATATCTTTACCGTTAACCTGAGATTCTTCTGCAGCAGACAGAACATTTGTTTTCCCGGTAATTGCTCTGACAGTTCTCAATGCATTCAGTTTCTGAATTGCCGGAGCAGACTGACCAGACATCATATAGCCTTCGGCAGCAATCAGATACATTTCTGAGAGCCGGAATACAAAAGCATCACGGTCGCCAAGATCTCTGATTATACTACCATTCAGATCATCAAACTTCTTCAGTGCAATGTACATTCTGTTTCCTTTATTATTATCATTTCCTGTGGTAGTGGTAGCCATCGTCGGAAGTGTACCTGTAGCATCCTGATATAATGGCCATACAACGGCGTTATTCACGCTTGTACGGGAAAAAAGTACATACCTGTTAGCCGCTCTTGCAATCTGTTTCGCGGTAGCAGTATTCCTTGTAAGGTACAGTGCTGTGTCGCGCATTGATGCGTAGCCTGCCGGAGGAGCGATACCACCTGTAAATGCCGTTGTAAATTGAGGAGCCACATAATATACATCTCTGAAAGAAGCCTGATACCTTTGGTCTGTTGTGGTATTGAACAAGTCCAGAAGATAACCGGAAGGAATATATCTGGTAAAACCTTTTGAGTAGGCCTGATAATTTGTTCCGACATTATAGACTACATTTTTATAAGTAATATTTTTATTAGCCTCTGTATCTGTCCGTTTCAGAATTGATGAAGTAGCCGGTACGCTGTTCCATACGCCAACAAACATAAGGTGAGCTGCATTCCCGCCCTGTGCATTTGCAGCATTCCTGATCATCATTTGCGACCATGTAAGCTGGTTGCCATTAGGATCAAGCTTTAACCGTTTAGGCATAATGTTATACTCAAGAACATCAGAATAGTCAACATACCAGATTACCTCTTTATTTACGCCACCATTTTCATTTGGTCCTTTCCAGCAATCAGCATAATTTGCATAGAATGAAGTGCTGCTACCGGCAATAACATCCTCAGCCACAGCTGCAGCATCTGTATATGCCCGGCTATTATTAAATTTACTTGCCTTATATAATAATAGTCTTGCTTTAAGAGCTTTTGCGGCCCACACATTAATATGACCTGTTTTTGCGGTTTTTAAAGAAAGTTTGGTAATAGCATCTTCCACATCTTCAAGCATGAAGGCATATACATCCTCTTCAGAATCACGATGTGCTATAGTTGAAACATTGCTGACCGGCTCACGGTTTATCTGAACCGGGCCCCATGTTTCTACAAGGTGCCAGTAATAAAAAGCACGAAGTGTTTTAAGTTCACCCAAATAGGCATCTTTATCAGCATCAGAAAGGATTGAGGTTGGGGCGGCAGTAACATTTTTCATACCTGTATTACAAACATTTACCGCTGAATAAAACAGCTCCCAGAATTCATCGAAGCATGCATTCATCGTTTCACGTGAACTACTTGCCACTTCAGGTGTAACCCCGTAATAATCAATCAATACCTTCTGGCGGTTATCATAAGCTGTAAGCCAGGTATCTGTACCTCCTTCACTTAAGCCGAATGCTGCTTCTTTTCCATACCACCCGCGGAGATATGAATAACTTGAAGCAACCAATCCATCAAGACCTGATCTGGTGGAGTAGATAACGTCTTCTGTAGAACCTGTTCTGTTATCTTCAAGGAGATAATCTTTGCAAGAGATATTCGCTAAAGTAAAAACAGCAAATATCATTGTTATATATTTAATTCCTTTTTTCATTATTATATGATTTTGCAATTAAAACTCCAAATTAATACCAAACACCATTTGCTTCGACAAAGGATTTGAAATAGCCCCGCCACGTTCAGGATCATAATTATCAAGGTTACTGAATGTGAAAAAGTTCTGCAAAGATCCGTAAACACGAATGTTACTTACATGTACCTTTTCAATTAGAGATTTTGGCAAAGAATATCCAAGCGTTACTTCTCTTATTTTAAGGAATGAAGCATTTTCAAATCCAAGTGCAGGCATATCATTCTGTGAAGCTATCCCGGGACGCGGGAACCGTGCACCCTGATTTTCAGGTGTCCAGAAATCAACTGCCGGCGACCCATCAGCTTCCGTGGGTTTGTAAGCTAAATTATAGGCATAATTTATCCACTGTCCTACCCTTGCATAAGCCAGGGCTGATAAAGTGATGCCTTTATATGAAACTGTATTATTCCAACCAAGTATAAATCGCGGGCTTTGATTATAGAGACGTTTATCCTGTTCATTAATAACCCCGTCAGAATTTCTGTCAACTAATTTTATATCACCGGGAACCTTATTAAATGTTAAAGCTGTGGCTGCTTCATCTATTGTCCAGCATCCGTCAGCCTCATAACCATTGAACGCAAATACAGGTTCACCAACAACCAGAGCCAGGTTTGGATTTGATACATCCTGAGTTTCCCCACTGGCCAAAGAAACTATTTTGTCACGGTTCATTGAGTATGTTATGTCTGCTGACCATCTGAAATTATTGTTATCAATGACCCTAAGATTCAATGCAGCCTCAAATCCCCTGTTCTCGGTCTCCCCAACGTTGGCCAATACCTGTGGATAAACAGAAGATGCGGGTAATCCTTTAAATAGAAGAAGATCCAATGTCCGGGAGTAATAGTAATCAGCGGTTATTGAAACTCTCCCCTTAAGAATTGAAAGATCTAAACCTCCATCATAAGTTGCAGTTGTTTCCCATGACAGATCAGGATTTCCAAGTATTGCAGGAACACGTCCGGTAAGAACCTGGCCTCCAAAAGTATAATAAACAGCATCGCCTCCAAGAATTGTCCTGGTCATATAAGGGCTAACAGCTGCGTTTCCTGCCTTTCCCCAGCTCAGACGTAATTTAAGGTTATCAATTAATTGATTTTGTTTAAGAAACGATTCATCGGAAATAACCCATGCTGCGGCTAATGACGGGAAATATCCCCATTTGTTGCCTTCTGAAAGCACTGAAGATCCGTCTGCACGTAATGAGGCTGTCAGAAGGTATTTATTAAACAATTTGTAATTTACTCTTCCAAAATAAGAGAGCATACTTTGCTGGGTAAACACGTTGTTAACTGCACGTCCGCCAGGTAAAATATTTGAAAGGTCGTAGAAAGAGTTTTTACCATAATGGTCCTGGAGACCTATTCCTGATGTGCCATGCGATTCAAAGACTCTTTGCTGGGCACTTTGACCTGCAAGCAACTGAAAATCATGTGATCCTGCTATGTTAAACGCGTAATTCAAAGTATTCTCCCAGGTATAAGCCATCGACATACTGTTCAGAGCTAAAAAAGTAGAACCTCTTCCAAACTGATAGTTTCCAGTGGTCATATAATCACTATATTCCCCATTTCGTATTGACTGTTGATCAATACCAAAAATGGATTTGAAATGCATTCCTTTTATAAGTTGCCAATCGATGTAAAGATTACCGAAGAGCCTGTTATTCTGTGTGTTGTTATTATAATAACCCGGAATTTCATTCAGCAACGGATTGGTGTGACTGATAGCCAGTTCGGACGGTTTGTCAAGGATTGTTCCATCAGATAAAAAAGGTTCAGCCATAGAATGCATTTTTATTAACTGAGAATAAACATTATCTAATCTCCGGTTCCAGTTGCGATATGTATATTGAATATTTACACCTGTGGTAAGATTCTTTGTTATTTTATGATCAAGGTTTATTCTTCCGTTATATCTTTTCAATTCATCATTCCGCAAAAGGCCTTTATCATCCATATATCCCAGTGATACACCAAAAGAAGTCTTGTCATCTCCTCCTGTAATTGATACTTCGTCATTCTGAGTAACACCGTTTTTCATAATCATGTCAAACCAGTTCACTCCACCCATCTGATATAGCTCATATACTGATTTCTCAAACGGTGCGCTTACAACCTGTGAGAGTACAACTTCAGGCGCGTAGTTTGCAATGTCGGTTGATCCCCAAGCACTTGTTGGTTTCTCAGCCGCATAACGCTGACGTTCAGCAAGTAAACGATAATCCTGCTCAACATTCATAAGTTTGGGAAGGTTAGTGGGACTGTTAAATGAGACATAGGAGCTTATTGTGACCTTCGATTTACCAGCAATATTGCCCCCGACAAGCCCTCTTTTTGTTGTAATTATAACTACACCATTCGCACCCCTTGTTCCATAAATTGCAGTAGAAGAAGCATCTTTGAGAACTTCAATTGATGCAATATCCGATGCATTAATATCCAGGGTTGAACCATACTCTATTCCATCTACAAGAAAAAGCGGAGCATTTGATGCATTTACCGAACGGTTTCCACGAAGGGAGACATTAACTCCGCTCCCCGATTCACCGCTCGACTTTGTAATATCAAGTCCCGCGATTTTACCCTGCATTGACTGAAGTGCATTATTGGTGGCAGTTTTGGTGATTTCATCTGACTTGATTGAAGCTACGGAACCTGTAAGATCCCTCTTTTTAACAGTGCCGTAACCGATCACGACCACTTCATTCAATCCTACTGCATCCTCTTCAAGCTGAACCATAATATTGGTTTGATCTCCCAGGGGAATCTTCTGGATAATAAAACCAATAAATGAAAACTCAATTACAGCATTTACAGGATTCTCAATTGTCAGTTGAAAATTACCGTTTACATCGGCCTGAACCCCTGAAGTAGTACCTGCTAAGATAACATTAGTACCGGGAAGTGCCAGTCCGTTTTTGTCGGTAACCTTCCCTGTAACTGTCCTGGCATTTTGTGCATATGTTGCTGATGAGATTAATATCAGCAGCAAAAATACCAGATAGCGAATTTGAAGATTTTTGTTCATAATAGGTTAGTTAGTTGGTTTTTTAGAGTTATTTAATATAATATTATTCTGAGTCACAATATTTTTACCTTTATTATTATGCAACGAAACTGTACCAGGAAGTACATTATTTATCATAAATATTCCGTCACACTTTTCATCCCCGGAAAGATAAGATCTGAGATTTTCAGATTGAAAACAATTTGACACTTTTACATCCTGGCAATTGGTAAGCTTTAATAATGGCAGGTCATTCACAGGAGTTGTAACAGATACTAAATCCCAGTTGATCTTTTTCGAATCTTTTGCTTCAAATGCACTGCCTTCAGTAATCTCCATCCGTATATCATGAAAACTTATTCCGGAAGTGTTTTCAAGAAGTATCCCCATTTTGGAGAACGAGGAAATGTCGGAGAATGATATTTGATTAACATCTCTTTCCTCCAGTCCATAAATGGCTACAGGTCGCAGGGCTCCTTGTATATCTATTCCCGACAGATGAACATTCTTAACTGCCGGCGTCCTTTCGGAAAGAGGTTCCGCCTGAGTTCTCTGATAGCGTAAAGTAATCAGAATGCCTTCATTCACAATATTATTCATTATAACATTTGACACGACAACATCTTCTACTACACCTCCCCTGCCTCGCATAGTTTTAATCCTTATTCCGATATCGGTACCGTCAAATATGCAGTTCGAAATAGCAATTCTTTTAACACCTCCGCTCATCTCGCTTCCAATTACTACACCCCCGTGTCCCTTGAGCATAGTACAATTAGTTATTGTTACGTTTTCAGTGGAGCTGTTTGCCTGGCGGCCATCTTCATCGCGCCCCGATTTTATAACAATACAATCATCACCAACTGAAATATGACAATTAGATATGTGAACATTCTTACAAGATGAGGGATCAATACCGTCAGTATTGGGTGAATTGCCGGGGTTTTCAATGGTTATACCGGTAATAGTAATATTATCCGTGAATGCGGGCATAATAGTCCAGAATGGCGGATTTGAAAAGCTTACACCTTCAATAAGAACATTCTTACATTCATATGTAGTGATCATCGGAGGCCGTAGAAAATTATTCTTTGAGCATATGTACTGGTTTTTTCCAAGAACCGCAGCATTTTCTTTTTTAAAAATCTCCTGCCATTTGTTTTCAACCGGTTGATTTGTATTTATTTTTTGCATGAAGTCCCACCACTTCTTACCCTGCCCTTCGAGATGTCCATCACCACGTATAGAAATATTCTCGCATTTATAAGCATAAATCTGGGATTTGAAATTTTTCACCCTTACATCTTCCCATCGCGACTGTACCATAGGCAGGTAATCATCAAAATCATCTGAGAAAACAATTGTTGATCCTGCATCTATATATAAGGTGATGTTACTCTTCATTATTATAGGACCGGTAAGAAAAGTTCCTGCCGGAAAAAACAATGTTCCTCCGCCTTTGCCGGCAATACTGTCAATAAGGTTGTTAATTATATTAGTACACTTAATCTTACCCTCAGGATCAGCCCCATGTTTAGAAATATTGGTCCAGATTGTCTGAGATCCGGCCCTGAAAAGCCCCACTGAAAGAAGCAGGATAAAAAGAATTTTTTTCATCAAAAAGGATCAGGTTAATAACAATCCGAATTTACTGTTTAAAGATATGTTACGAGGCAGGTAAATTATCGGATTTAGGTAGACAAATTGTCCAAAAATGCAAATGTTTGATTAAATTTGTTTTGCCTTCACGGGGATATCTCATTATATCTGATTAATGAAGTCACTCTCTAAAATATTTCTTCTCATTATTCTTGTTCTCATGCCATATGCAGGTTATGGACAGGATATATTTCGTTTTGAGCATATGGGTTCCGATGATGGGTTGTCACAGAATACGGCATTCAGCATTCTTTTCGACAGTAAGGGATTTATGTGGATTGGAACAATGAACGGACTGAACAGATACGACGGATATGAATTCAAGATTTACCGGAGCAGTTCAGAAAATGGGAACAATTTTACTAACAACAGGGTTACCAAACTCTGGGAAGATCGCAGAGGATTCATCTGGCTGGAAACATATGACGGGTATTATCATTTCTTTAATCCTGAATCAGAGGTATTTACTTCACTTCCTTACTATACAGGTTCTGACGTGAAGAACGGAGCCATGCAATACTTCCTGCAATATTCTGATGATGTAATAATCCTCGGGTCGGCAGTATCAGGACTATATTATCTGAAGTATGATCCTTCCGGAAAAACATATAAGGTTAAAAATTTCACTGATAAATCAGATAATAAGCTGACTGATCCTTCAATAAGATTTTTACACAAAGATTACAAGGGAAATTTATGGATCGGTACAAGCAAGGGTATTAATTATGTAGCAGAAAACAAAATTAGAAATAGTAATCTTTCATTTGAATATAAATTACCAGGGACTTCATTTACAGCAATATGTGAATTAAAGAAAGAGCTCTGGTTTGGAACTGAAAATCAAGGCATTATTGCGTATGACAAGGATTCTCAAGTAACGAAGAATCTTTTCATAGATTACATGACCGGGCAAAAGTTCTACAGGATATCTCACCTGTATATTACGAAGAACAGAATGGTTCTTGCAGGATTTGAAGGGAAAGGAGTTATGATTACCGACAGTACCGGAACAAACTGGAAACAAATAGAATTTCATAGCAAAAACCTTGGAGCGATATATGAAGACAAAACCGGGAATGTATGGCTGACCGCCGTCGATTTCGGAGCTACAAGGCTAAACATGAAAAATCTACTTTCAGAATACTATGAGTTAACTCCGGAAGAGATTAGACCACTCACCGATCTTGAGAGACCCCAGTTCTTTGAAGATACCAAGGGTAACCTATGGTTAGGACTTCATGGTAGCGGGCTGGCTTTATATAACAGAAAATCAGATCGTTTTGAATTCTTCAGGAATGATCCCAGGAACGTTAATACAATTTCTTCAAACTTTGTTCATTGTGTGGTGGAGGACAAATCAGGTCAGCTTTGGGTTGGAACAGGGCAGGTGATGGGAGGTATTGAAAAGGTTATTCTTAAAAATGCAGCGTTTGAACATTATTTACCTGAAAAAAACAGTTCAGACATACTCGATAATGTTGCCCGTGCAATCCTTGAAGACAATAATAAGGTTCTGTGGGTGGCGACAAAAGCAGGTCGTCTTCATTTGTATGACAGTACACTTAAACAGATTAATGTTTTTCTTTCACTTCCCGGAATAGGACCAGTTTCATTTAGAAATATAACCTATTCCCTCTTCCTTGACAATAAAGAATACCTATGGATAGGATCGAAAGGATACGGGTTAGCAGTTACTACACGTCCGCTAAGTAAAACTAAAGGTAAATATAATGATATCAGATTCAGACGGTTCGAGTATTCTGAGAAGGATTCATATTCAATAAGCAATAATAATATTTATTCTATATGCCAGGATCAGTCAGGTAATATATGGGTAGGAACCTACGGGAATGGACTGAATCTTGTGAGGAATCCATATACCAATGATATCAAATTTATCCGTATCAATCAACAAAACAGTAACATATCAAGTAACCTTTTACGGCATCTTCTTGTGGATTCATCAGGGAATCTATGGATAGCAACCACGTTTGGTTTAAATCTTCTTGAAAAGAAAAATATTGAATCAGGCAATTTCCTTTTTAAAGTATTCTTAAGGAGTACATCTGATGATAAGAGCCTGATTTATAACGATATTATACATATGTTTGAGGACACAAGGGGAAAACTCTGGTTTGGCACCTACGGGGGCGGCGCTGATATGCTTGAAGGCTTTGATGGGCAAAAGGCAACTTTTAAACATTTAGGATCAGAAATTGTATCAGGGTATGGTATCATTTTCGGCATACTGGAAGATAACACCGGGAAAATATGGATGAGCAGTGAAAACGGGCTTATGAGGTTCGATCCTTCAACCCAGTCATCAGAGATTTATAATAATTTTAATGGTCTGGGATTCAACAACTTCTCAGAAAACACATGTTATAAAAGACGAGACGGCTCTCTGTTATTCGGCGGTAACCTTGGGTTCGAAGTTATCAGACCTGAAAAAATTGTTCAGTTACCACCTGTAGCACGCATTGAATTAACTAAATTTCTGATCTTTAACACTGAAGTATCGACCAATCAAAGAAATTCCCCCCTTAAAAAAAGTATTTCATTTTCTGACAATATCAGTTTAAGCTATTTACAATCAAGTTTCAGCATCGATTATTCCGCACTTGACTTCCTCGATCCAGGCAAAATTGATTACTCATATAAGCTTGATAATTTTGACAGAATCTGGAATAACGTTGGAAACCAGCACAGGGCTACATATACAAACCTGTCGCCCGGAAAATATGAATTCAGGGTTAAATCCGTTCAACGTAACGGGCGGTCAGTTTCATATGACCGATTACTTAATATTACAATCACTCCTCCATGGTGGAGAACCATGCCGGCATATATCTTCTATTTTATTATTCTTACGCTGATTGCAATATCAATTTATAAAACTGTCACAAGAATTAACAGGTATAAGAACGCACTGTTAATTGAGAAAAAGGTAAATGAATATAAGCTTCAGTTCTTCACAAATATTTCGCATGAAATAAGAACCCCGCTAACTCTGATTATTGGTCCGATTGAAGATATGCTGGCTGAATCAGATATATCTGACAAAAAAAGACTTCAGATGGAGATAATGCTTAAGAATGCCAGAAGAATGCTACAGCTTACCAATCAATTACTGGATTTCAGAAAGGTCCAGAACAATAAAATGGTCCTTAAAATCAAGAGAATAGATATAGTAAAGTTTACAAGGGAGATTTACGACAGTTTCATTCCTCTTGCTAATCACAAAGGAATAACCTGTTCGTTTAATTCTAAGTTTGATTCGTTCCTTCTTTATGCTGATCCTAATAAACTTGATACAATTATTTATAATATTATTTCAAATGCACTGAAATTTACCAATACAGGTAAAAAGGTATCGTTAAGTATTGAAGAATCAGAACCGAATAACTCAATAGATATCTCTGTAACAGATGAGGGACCCGGAATACCACAAAAGGACATGAACGATATCTTTACAAGGTATACTATTCTAAGTAACGATGAACTTGCCGGAACAGGAATCGGGTTATCACTTTCGTATGAACTTGCAAAACTTCATAAGGGAGGTATACTTATAACATCTGTTGTTGGAAAAGGCAGCACATTCACCCTGAGACTTTTAAAAGGTAATGATCATTTTACTATTTCATCGGCTTTTGAGACTGTGGAACCCGATGACCAGGCACAACATTTTAAGCACAAGAACGAGGTTCCGGATGATTATTATGATGAAGAATTACCATTATCCGACACTTCCGATAAGAATATGATCCTTGTGGTTGAGGATAACCAGGAGATCCTAAATTATATCTGTCAGTCGTTAAAATCTTTTTTTATATGTATTGGGGCCAGAAATGGAAGCGAGGGACTACATCTTGCTAAAACACTTAATCCCGACCTGGTTATTACTGATATAATGATGCCTGAACTGGATGGTATGGAAATGACAAAACGCCTGAAAGAAGATTTTAATACGAGTCATATTCCGGTTATCATGCTTACATCCAAATCGAATCTTAAAGATCAGATTGAAGGAATTGAGACAGGTGCTGAAGCCTATATTGTGAAACCATTCAATATGGAATATCTCAAAACAGTAGCTGGCAACCTCATTAACCAGAGGGCCAAAGTGATAGCAAGCTTTATAGGAAAGAAATCTGAACAGATGGATCTCCCAAGAGTAAATTCAAAAGATAAAGAGTTCCTGACACGACTTGTATCATTTATTGAAGAAAAGTATTCCACGGATTGTTCCATTGAGATCCTTTCAGAACATTGTAATGTTAGCCGGACTGTATTCTATAACAAAATCAAGGGTTTAACCGGATCAAGTCCTATTGATTTTGTTAGAAAGATTAAACTCAATATTGCTGCCAATCTTATCGAAGAAGGATACAATGTTTCGGAAGTATCATTTAAGACAGGCTTTACAGATGTCAAATATTTCAGCAGACTTTTTAAACTTCAATTCGGACACTCACCAAGCCATCATAAATCTGATACATAAATTTATTATCAGTAATTAACCACGGAGTAACACGGTTTTGATTCCCCCCGTCTCCCATTCTCCAGATCATGTTTTCAGATTGCCTGAAAGCTATGTAGTTTTTGATAGAACCCATCCTTTTTATTCATCAGTTCAGCATGAGTCCCGGTCTCCACGATCCTTCCTTCATCGAGAACAACTATTAAATCCGCATGTTGAATAGTTGAAAGACGGTGAGCTATTATGAGTGAGGTTCTGTTTTTCATTAATTTAAGGATCGCATCCTGAACAAGTCGTTCTGATTCTGTATCTAATGCTGATGTTGCCTCATCAAGTATTAGTATCGGAGGATTAGCCATAATTGCTCTGGCTATGCTTATCCTCTGCCGTTGCCCTCCGCTGAGTTTACTTCCCGATTCACCAACAAAGTTATCGTATCCCTTCTCTGTTTCAAGTATAAAATCGTGGGCATTTGCTATACGGGCCGCATTTTCAACCTTGTCCATATCAGCTTTATCAACACCGAAGGCGATGTTTTCTTTAAAGGTACTGTTAAACAGTATTGGATGCTGGCTAACAATACCCATCAGATATCTGAGGTCTTTCATTTTCAGATCGCGTACATCTACACCATCTATCTGAACACTTCCCTGCCCGACATCCATGAACCGTGGAAGCAGATCCGCAAGAGTCGATTTCCCTGCACCTGATTTGCCAACAATGGCAACAGTCTGTCCTTTTAAGATCTTCAGGTTTATATCCCTGAGTACCGGTTCATTATTATAGGCGTACCAAACTCCCTTGAATTCTATTGAATCATTGAAACCTTGAATCGGTAAGGCGTTCTCTTTTTCCACAATGGTTTCCTCAGCCTCAAGCACCTGATCTATCCTGTCAATTGAGGCCATTCCCTTCTGAATGCTAAACCATGCCGTAGAAATATTTTTTGCCGGTTGAAGTATTTGTGAAAAAACTACCACAAAAGCAATCAGGGTTTCTGATGTCATATTACTATGTCCTTTTAATGCAAGTATACCGCCGATATAAAGAAGTATCATAACAACAATAGTCCCCAGGAATTCACTGATTGGTGAAGCAAGATATGCCTTGCGGGTCACTCTTTTAAAAATTTTGGAATATTGCTCATTAGTCGCGGCAAATTGAGCTTTCATCTTGTTTTCCGCATTGAACCCTTTTATTATCCTCAAACCGGTAAGAGTTTCTTCCACAACTGAAAGAAGACGTCCGAGATTCTGCTGTCCTAAAAGCGAGGAAGATCGGAGAGTTCGGCTGGCAAGTCCTATCAGCCAGCCGCTTAAAGGGAGAAGTACAATAGCGATAAGGCATAACTGGTAACTTGTTATAAAAAGATATAAAACGTAGATAATTATAGAAACAGGGTCTCTGAAAAGCATTGTGAGTGAAGCCATTACTGATATCTCTATCTCCTGAACGTCATTGGAAATCCTGGTCATAATATCTCCTTTGCGTGAATTGGTAAAGAAGGATAAAGGCAGCCGGAGAACTTTATGATACATTTTGCTACGCAGATCACGCACGGTACAAGCCCTGATATAAGCCATACTATTATTTGCCATAAAAATAAGTCCGTTTTTTAACAGACTTGCAACTATAAACAACAGGCTAACCAGCAGCAGGGCACCGGCCTGTCCGTGCTTATCTATGAAAGCGGACAGATAATATTTGAAAAAATCTCCCAGGTACCCAATAGTTAACCTGAATTCGCCCGGTGAAGTAACAATCGCTACCCTGTTAAAAAGAATATTTATGAAAGGTATAATAAGTGTATAGGAAAAAAGTGCAAAAATTGCGCTTAACAGGTTATACAGTATATTTCTGATTGCCGACCATTTATAAGGTTTGAGATATTTCAGCAATAATCTAGCTTTATCCATATTAAAAACCAGTATAATTAAAAGGGGTAATTGCCTTTAACTCTGCTTTAATTTCATCTCTCAAATCGAGGCTATCAATAAAGCTGGTAATTGATTCCTGCGTGATTTTCTGATTAGTCCGTGTCAGATCAAGAAGAGCTTCATAAGGCTTGGGATATCCTTCTCTGCGAAGGATTGTCTGAATAGCCTCTGCTACGACGGCCCAGTTATTATCGAGATCGCTTCTGATTTTATCCGTATTTACAATCAGCTTGTTAAGACCTTTCAGTAGCGCGTTAAAAGCAAGAATCGAGTGGCCTACAGGCACCCCGATATTCCTTGAAACGGTTGAATCAGAAAGGTCCCGCTGAAGTCGCGATATAGGTAACTTCATAGAAAGATGCTCAAATATAGCATTTGCATAACCAAGATTCCCCTCGGCATTTTCAAAGTCTATAGGGTTTATTTTATGCGGCATAGCGGAAGAACCAATCTCTCCTTTTTTTATCTTTTGTCTGAAATAGTCCATTGAAATGTAATGCCAGAAATCGCGGGCCATATCAATGAGTATAACATTAATCCTCCGCATGTTATCAAATAATGCCGCAAGATTATCATAATGTTCGATCTGGGTTGTAGGATATGAGCGCTCAAGACCCAGCTCCTCATTAACAAAATTATTTGCAAAGGATATCCAGTCAATTTCAGGATAGGCAACCTTATGCGCGTTAAAATTACCGGTTGCGCCACCGAATTTAGCAGAATAGGGAATTTGTCCGAAGTACTTGATCTGTCCGTCCAAGCGTGCTATAAAGACTTCAACCTCCTTACCAAGCCTTGTAGGTGATGCAGGTTGTCCATGCGTTCTTGCAAGCATTGGAATTTCCTTCCACTCATCAGCAAAGGTTGCAAGAGTCTCTCTTAGTTCATAAAGAATCGGAAAGTAGACATTAATAAGTGCATCTTTAATTGATAACGGGACTGCAGTACTATTTATATCCTGCGAGGTAAGACCAAAATGAATAAACTCGCTCCATTTCCCCCATCCTATCTGAAAATACTTTTCTTTCAGAAAATATTCTATTGCCTTAATATCGTGATTTGTTACCTTCTCTCTCTCTTTGATTTTTTCAGCATCAGCCAGATTAAACTCCTCATATATTGTTCTGAGTGTTTTGTAATTCTCTTTTTTAAAATCAACCAACTGGGGAAGAGGTATCTCACAAAGTGCGATAAAGTATTCTATTTCTACCATAAGACGATATCTGATCAGACCGAATTCAGAAAAGTACAGATCAAGTTCATCAACTTTTTGCCTGTATCTTCCGTCCAGAGGAGATATTGCAGTTAGAATATTTAATTCCATTATTAATCAGATTGATTATTCAGTTTTAATAAGTATATCTGCAAAAGTAGTATTTTAGACGTTGTAAAAAAAGACGATGGAGAAAATAAGGATTTCAGCAGTAAAATATGCCAACACATACCCGTTTATTTATGGATTTAAGGTAAGTGGATTTGACAAAAAAGTTTCAATTGTAACTGATCATCCGGCAGATTGTGCAGCAAAACTTATTGACGGTAAGGTAGATATCGGTCTGATACCTGTTGCTGTACTTCCTCTTCTGAAGGAATACCATATTATTGGTGATTATTGTATAGGCGCAAACGGAAATGTAAAGACAGTTATGCTCCTTGGTAATTGCCCCTTTGAAGATATTGAGACAATTTATCTCGATTACCGGTCCCGGTCATCAGTAAATCTTATTAAGGTCCTGGCTAAAAACAGCTGGAAAAGAGAGTTTAAGTGGGTAACCACTTCAAAAGGATTTGACTTCAGAAATATCGGTCTGAAAGAAGCAGTTGTACTTATTGGTGATCAGTGCTACGAATTTGACAGGAGTTTCAGATATAGGACTGACCTTGCTTATGAATGGAAAAAATTCTCCGGTCTTCCTTTCGTATTCGCATGCTGGACATCAAACAGAAAACTCCCTGATGACTTCATAGAAGAGTTTAACGGAGTACTAAAATTGGGGGTAAATAATATTGATGCTGTAGTTGAGAAACTGGGTAAAACCGGAATTATTCAAGGAGCTGACCTGAAGGATTATCTTACCCATAACATTGATTACGATTTCAATGAAGATAAGAAAAAGGCACTTAAATTGTTTCTTGAACTGATGAGTGAATTATGATTTTTTGCCTCCTTTGTTTGCCACCAAGCCCACTAAAGGGGGTTAAACCCACATTACAACCGTTACAACATAAAACAATGAAGTGGACTTATTACCGTTTTAAAGCAATACAAGACACATCAAAATTTTTGAGTTATATTATAAATGTTTAACTTTGGATTTCAAGTTGACTATAAGTTATTAAACGGATAAATTTAAAATACCATGACAAAGACAATCACTTTTAATGAACTCCGGAAAATAAAAGACCAGTTACCCTCCGGTAGTATGAGACAGATTGCAGACAAACTGGATATTAATGAAGAAACAGTTAGAAACTACTTCGGAGGGAGAAATTTTGACAAGGGGCAAAGCGTGGGAATTCATTATGAACAGGGGCCTGATGGAGGTATTGTTACAATCGACGATACAACTATACTCGATCTGGCCAAGGCAATGATTAATAATTAATATTTCGTCTGAAAGCCTGTTCAAAAGCAAAAGGCGTGATCTTTTGCTTTTTTTTTATCAAGTATGAATCAAACCGGTACATTAGAATCTGCAGAACATAAGTTTAAACAGATCCTTGAAGAATTTTTTATTTCCATGTATGATGAAAAATCACTCTCCTCACATGGGATTGATCATCACCGGAGAGTATGGAATTACTCTAAAGAACTGATCAAAAATCTCCCGGAGGATAAACCCTGGTTAATCTCAGATTTTGCTTCAAAACTTATTATTGCCTGCTATCTTCATGATATAGGCATGTCAGTTGAGCCTGGAATAATGCACGGTAAATTCAGTAAGGAATTGTGTGTGAAGTTCCTGACCGAAAACCATTTGAATAAACAGGAATTTATCGATGTTCTTGAAGCTATTGAATATCACGACCGGAAAGACTATCAGGTAAATAAAGTAAGTAATGAGCTTCTTACAATTCTATCCGTTGCTGACGATCTGGATGCTTTTGGGTTTATCGGGATATTCAGATATTCAGAAATTTACCTCACAAGGGAAATCAACCCTGAGGATATCGGAAAACTGATAAAAGAGAATGCTCTAAAAAGGTACAATCATTTTATTGAGACTTTTGGATCAGCTGATGCTCTGGTTCAGAAGCATAAAAAGAAATATGAAATTCTTGATAAATTCTTCAGTGAGTATAACAGGCAGGTTGTCTCTTATAAGTTTGGGAGTACCATACCCAAAGGCTATTGCGGTGTGGTGGAACATTTTAAAACCCTGTTGCAGAATAATATATCATTGAATGATTTCATAAGTAATCCGGCAAATTATTCAAACGATCCGGTGATCCAATGGTTTTTTAACGAATTAAAAGATGAATTGACCATGAATAAACCTGAATCAAAAATACCATCTCCCTTCAATCCTGAGAATTTCAGGAAAGAAGGACATATTCTTATAGACAGATTATCGGATTATCTTGAGGATGCCTTATCCGGGAAGGATATGCCGGTGCTCCCATGGAATGATCCCGACAAGCTTGCCGGTATATTTTCTTTTGAGTCAGGAGGTGGTGCAAATGAATCGCTCGACAACTATTTTAAACGGATAATAGAACATTCAATTCATATTCATCATCCGCATTACATAGGTCACCAGGTTACCTCACCCCTTCCTGTTGCTGTGCTCGCCCAGTTCTGCACAACACTTCTTAATAATGGAGCAGCAATATATGAAATGGGGCCTGTTAACATGGCAATGGAGAGAAATGTTGTTGAAAGATTCGGGAAACTTATTGGTTATCAAACTGGCTTTGATGGGATTTTCACACATGGGGGAACCGCAGGAAACCTTACCGGAATGCTTGCTGCCCGACAGGCAAAAACAGATTACAATATCTGGGAAGAAGGTGTAAAGAGTGAAAACCGCCCTGGGTACATGATGTCGGAACAATCGCATTACAGCATCGGAAGAAATGTAAAGATCATGGGACTTGGCGAAGACTCAATTGTAAAAGTCCCTTTTGATAACAATTTCAGGATGAGGATAGATTTGCTGGAAGAATACAGGAAAAGAGCAGAAGATAAAGGCATTAAGGTAATTTCAGTAGCTGCTAATTCATGCTCCACGGCAACGGGTTCATATGATGACCTTGATAAAATTGCTGACTTCTGCGAAAAACATGGATTATGGCTCCATGTTGATGGAGCTCACGGTCTGGGGGTTCTCTTTTCAGAAAAACACAGAAATCACGTCAAAAGTATTGAAAGGGCTGATTCAATTGTAATTGACTTTCATAAAATGCTTCTTGTACCAGCCCTTAACACACTTGTAATGTTCAGGAATGGTGAAAGATCATTTGAAACATTCGCCCAGAAAGCATCATACCTTTTTCAGAAATCACAGAATAACGTATGGTATAACAGTGCCATCAGAACTATTGAATGTACTAAGAGTGCATTGGGGATTATTGCATATACTGCAATGAAATACTACGGCGACAGCTATTATAAAGAGTATATCGACAGCAGATATAGCCTGGCCTCAGAATTTGCAGCCATAGTCAGGGCTGAACAAGATATCGAATTAGCAGTAGAGCCAGAAAGTAATATTGTCTGTTTCCGTTACGCACCTGAAGGTTATAACGAACTTACACTTAACCAGATAAACTCAAATATCAGAGATACAATTATTAAAGAGGGCTCTTATTATATTGTTCAGGCAGAACTTGGAGGAAAGATCTGGATAAGACTTACAATAATTAATCCGGTAACATCTGAAGAAGATCTCAGAGCTCTCTTGAAAAGAGTATTAGAAATTGGGAAAGAAACATTCTTGAAGTCGTGAGGTCCTGCGGTCCTTGCCAGCCTCGTTAAAGCTGCTATTGCATACCTGGTTTTTTTTGACAATATCATATCAACACCTGAAAATTTTTGATAAAGTTAAGTATTAATACCTAACCAATCTTGGTTTTTATGCCAATCATGATCTGCATTATGGTCAGTACATTTGTTCACATAATCGGCAGACATTATGAAGCTCTTATTTTCACTCGCATTTTTCCTCTTGATTATTACGGATGTATTGTCTCAATCAACTAATGACATCCTCAATTTACTAATCTCAAATAAAACTATCAGCCAGGCGCAGGCTGATTCAGTCAGGGCGGAGGCTGCTCTTCTTCAACAGCAGACAGATGCCTCCCGGAAATCATTTTTTATTAGTGCAACGAGACAGATGCAATTAACAGGTTATTCACAGATAAGATATCAGTTTCTGGATGAGGCCGGGAAAAAAGATGGTTTTGATATACGCCGGGCCAGAATTGATTTAAAAGGATCTGTTACACCTGTTTTCTCATACAGAGTTCAGGCTGACCTGGTCGATAAACCAAAATTAATTGATGCCTATGGTGAGATTAAGTTAGCTGACTATTTTTCAGTTACTGCCGGCCAGTTCAAAATTCCAATGTCACTTGAGAATCTCAGTTCATCAAATAAGCTTGAAATGATTGACCGTTCGCAGGTTGTTGAAGCTTTGATCGCACGCGGCAAAGACGTTATCGGTAATCAGAACGGCCGAGATATAGGAATTCAGGTCAGTGGTACACTTCTGAAATTAAAAAACATACCATTAATTGAATACCGTATTGGCGTTTTTAATGGCTCAGGAATAAATGTGGCAGATACTGCAAATGAGAATAAGGATATTGCCGGACGCCTGATATTTACCCCACTCAAAGGACTTTCATTTGGAGGAGGAATATACATGGGCCGGGATAAGGCCATAAAGCCCGATGTGATAGGTCAGAGTCAAACCCGTGACAGATTTGCTGCTGAATTCAGTTATGTTGCAACCCGGTTTTCTTTAAAAGGAGAATATATTAAAGGGAAAGATGGGAATACAAACAGAGCAGGCTGGTATCTGCAAACGGGTTATTATTTAATTCCTCAAAAAATTCAGATCCTCGGCAAATATGACATATACGACCCTAATACAGGAACTGGAAATAACATTTCTACTAACTATGTATTTGGCGCTAATTACACTTTCAACAGCTGGTCAAGGTTACAGGCATTTTATACTATAAAGCAGGAGGAAGGTACTTCTGTTGATAACAATTATTTATCTGTTCAATACCAGGTTGGTTTCTGATTATCAGGGCATATTAACTATGAGCCTGCAATTTCTATCCGGCCTCTTAATATTAAATTATTCACGTATGAAACTACTAACCAAATCATTTCTCCTTTTTGTTGTCATTGTTTCTTCATTGTCTGTTCCAAAATCTTACAGTCAGCAAAAGAGTTCAGGTCAGATAAGTATTTCAGGGGCATTTGCGCTCTACCCAATGGTTATAAGATGGGCGGATGAATACAAAAAAATAAATCCAGGAGTCAGGTTTGACATCTCAGCCGGAGGAGCAGGAAAGGGTATTTCTGATGCTCTTAATAGTATGGTTGAGATAGGTATGGTATCGAGGGAAATATATCCTGAAGAGATGAAAAAAGGGGCTTTCCCGATCGCCGTCACAAAAGATGCTGTAGTAGCTGTAATTAGTGAATCTAATCCGATGCTTAAGGAGATTCTGACAACGGGGTTAAAGAAAGATGCAGGGAACGATATCTGGGTAACAGGCAGATATACTACCTGGGCCCAGGCATTTGAAGTAAAATCAGCATACCCGATCCATATATATACCAGATCGGATGCCTGTGGTGCAGCTGAGATATGGGCAAAGTTCTTTGGTAAAAAACAAGAAGATCTATTAGGTGTTGGTGTATTCGGAGATCCCGGATTAGCTCAGGCAGTAAAAAAAGATCCTCTTGGCATCGGATACAATAATATTAGTTATGTATATGATGCAACAACAAAACAGCAAATCAAAGGTCTGAAAGTTGTTCCGGTCGACCTGAATAATAATGGGAAGATTGATAGTGACGAAGATTTTTACAAAACAATGAATGATTTGATAGCCGCGATCGCCTCAGGCAAATATCCTTCACCGCCTTCGAGGGAATTATACTTTGTTATGAAAGGCAATCCCACAAACAACAAGGTTCTGACAGAATTTATCTTGTGGGTGCTGACTGACGGGCAAAAATTCGTTAATGAATCAGGATATATTTCGCTTCCGGCAGAACGAATAGAATCGGAGAAAAAGAAACTAAAATAAAGAAATGCGTCGCCTCAGAGCTGTAAAAGATAAAACTGCCCGGTATTTTATGCTGGGCATTGCCATTTTTACTATACTTTTTCTTCTTGCAATAGGTTTAAGTCTGTTTTTCAAAGCATTGCCTATAATGAAAGAGAAAAACCTGTGGGTGCTTCTTACATCCTCTGACTGGAAACCATTCAAAGGTGATTTTGGATTTTTGCCGTTCATTCTAAGTACATTTTATGTATCGCTTATTGCAATTATTATTGCCCTTCCCTTTTCTATTCTAACAAGTATCTATCTGAATTCTTACGCCTCAAAGACTGTGAAACGATTTTTTGAACCCGTCATTGATCTGCTTTCAGGCATTCCTCCCGTTATCTATGGGATTTGGGGGACCCTGACAATTGTTCCTTTGATAGCCAATAAGATAGCTCCTGTATTTGTTGAATTTTCCAGCGGGTATACTGTGCTTGCAGGGGGTATAGTTCTTGCGGTAATGATTATTCCATTATTGATCAGTATCATGGTGGAAGTATTTCGTTCCATTCCTAAAGAGATGATCGACGCTTCTTTATCAATGGGTGCAACCAGGTGGCAGACAGTTAAGAAAGTCATTTTAAGGAAATCCATTTCAGGGATTATTGCTGCAACAGTTCTGGCCTTATCAAGGGCATTTGGAGAAACAATGGCGGTACTGATGGTTTGCGGAAATATTACGCAAATTCCTCATTCAATATTTGACGCCTGTTATCCTCTTCCTGCCTTAATCGCAAACAACTATGGTGAAATGCTTTCACTGCCAAGTTATGAATCAGCACTAATGTTCTCAGCATTCCTCCTCTTCATTATTGTAGTATTGTTTAACGGGATTTCCAGATTTACTCTTAATCAGATAGAAAAAAGATATCAATTCTGATAACCAAAAATATTATTTACAGATGATTATGAAACAATTGGAAGAGAAAATATTTAAGGTAATAATGATCTGTGCTGCCATAGTCATCCTTGGGGTGCTTGTGTTCATAATTTCAACGGTTTTCTACAAAGGCTTACCGGCTCTTACATTGGACATGATAACAAAGCTTCCGGGCGGCGGATTTTATCTCGGGAAAGAAGGAGGTGTATTGAATGCAATTGCAGGATCTGTATATATTATCCTGGGAGCTCTCGCTATCAGTATAGTAATCAGTGTCCCTCTCGTCATGTATATTAACTTCTATTTACCACTGAATTCATTTTTCTCCGCTGCAATCAGATTTTCTCTCGATATTCTATTCGGAATTCCTTCTATTGTTTATGGTGCATTCGGTTTTGCACTTATGGTCTATCTGGGGGTAAGAGCCTCATTACTGGGAGGCATTCTTACAGTTGCCATGCTTATAATGCCTATTATGATGCGTTCATTTGATGAAATAACCAGGCTTCTGTCACATGATCTGCCTGACGCATTACTCTCACTTGGGGCTACCAAATTTGAGATGGTCAAAGTGTTAATGAGACAACTAATGCCCGGATTAGTAACCGCAATTTTACTAGCCATCGGGAGAGGTATCGGCGATGCAGCTACTGTTCTGTTTACAGCCGGATATACCGATAACATACCAGCATCACTTAATCAACCGGCAGCTACGTTGCCTCTTTCAATATTCTTTCAGCTTGGGAGTCCGGTTGAAGAGGTTCAGAACCGTGCCTATGCTTCAGCAATAATCCTAACAGTGATTATCCTGATCCTGAGTTTCTCTGCTCGATATTTTAGTTCAAAATTTTCAAAAAACAAGATATGATATCAACAAACCCTCAGCTATTAAGTAGCATAAAAAATCCTTTTATGGAGACGAATGAAACGATCACACTGAAGAAGCTAATTAATAGTCAGTCTATTAAAATTGAGAATCTGGATGTTTACATTGATACTCAGCATATTCTAAAGGATATTAACCTGACTATACCCGAAAAAAGTATCACCTGTATTATTGGACCATCGGGTTGCGGAAAATCAACTTTTCTTAAAACGCTGAACAGGATGCATGATGAAACCCCTGAGGTTAAGATCAGTGGAAAAGTATTTGTTGATGATGAAAATATTTATGATCCCCATGTGAATGTTATTGATACACGGAAAAAGATGGGCCTGCTTGCTCAGCGTCCTTGTCCCCTTCCAATGTCAATATTTGATAATGTTGCCTATGGCCCCCGGATTCATGGGATAAAAAGAAGAAAAGCGCTCAATCAGACTGTAATACAATATCTTCAGTATGTAGGTTTGTGGGATGAGGTCAGAGAAAGAGTTCGTACATCCGCCACCAGATTATCTATTGGACAGCAACAGAGACTCTGCCTGGCCAGAGGTCTTGCTATAGAACCAGAATATATTCTTGGAGATGAGGCGACGTCTGCCCTTGATCCACTTTCAACAAAAAAAATCGAAGAACTTTTTATCAAACTGAAAGAAAAATACACGATTATTCTGGTAACCCATACTCTGAGACAGGCTAAACGAATTGCTGACTATATAATATTCATGTACCTGGGCCAAATAATAGAAGCGGGCCCTACTGAAGAATTCTTTAATAATCCCAAGAAACAACTAACCCGGGATTATCTTTCAGGAAGTTTCAGTTAATCAGGAAGATACTATAATATATAATTAACATTTAATGATTAAACAATATGCAGTTACAGGAATTAAAAAATCAACTCTCGGATCTTTCCGTAGAAGCTCAGTTAAATAAGTTAGCATCTCTGTTCCCCGAAAAGATAGTATTTACCACAAGTCTGGGAATTGAAGATCAGGTAATAACGCATAAAATATTTACAAACAATATAGATATTAAGGTTATTACTCTGGATACAGGAAGGCTATTCCCTCAGACTTATGATGTGCTCTCCAACACGATAATTAAATATAAAAAGAAAATAAATATCTTTTTTCCTGAATATGAAGCTATAGAAAAAATGGTCACGGAAAAAGGGCCCTTCAGCTTTTATAAGTCGGTTGAAGACAGGAAAGAGTGTTGCAAACTCAGAAAGGTTGTACCTCTGACTAGGGCCCTTAAAGGCATGGAATGTTGGATATCGGGTATCAGGGCCGGTCAGTCTGACGACAGACAACAAATGGATTGGATTGAATATGACGAGAACAAAAACCTTTTTAAATACTATCCTCTTTTCAGCTGGTCATTTGATGAAGTGAATAACTTCATAAAGGAAAACAACGTTCCTTATAATTCCCTGCACGACAAAGGATACGTCAGCATTGGCTGTGAACCTTGCACAAGGGCAATAAAGGCGGGTCAGGATTTCAGGGCTGGCAGATGGTGGTGGGAAAATGACGGACCGAAAGAGTGTGGATGCCATATTAAATGAAAGACAAAAGACAAATGAAGAATTTGATAAATATAAACGACGAACACCTCAAAGAGCTTGAAAATGAGGCAATATTTGTGATGCGTGAGGTTGCTGCACAATTCGAGAAAAAAGTACTTTTGTTTTCAGGAGGTAAAGATTCAATTGTGCTTGTGCATCTTGCAAGGAAAGCATTCTGGCCTGCCAGGATCCCATTTACCCTGATGCATATTGATACAGGTCACAATTTTGAAGAGACATTAAAATTCCGTGATGACCTTGCAAAAGAATTCGATGCTGAATTAATTGTAAAAAAGGTACAGGATTCAATTGATAATGGCAGGGTAGTTGAAGAGCAAGGGGTAAATGCCAGTCGTAACAAGGCCCAGTCAATTACACTTCTCGATGCCATCGAAGAACTTAATATTGATGTTGCAATCGGAGGCGGGCGCCGCGATGAAGAAAAGGCACGCGCTAAAGAACGTTTCTTCTCTCACAGGAACGAATTCGGACAATGGGACCCAAAAAATCAGCGTCCTGAGTTATGGAATATCTTTAACGGCAGAAAACATCCGGGTGAACATTTCAGAGTATTTCCAATAAGCAACTGGACTGAACTGGATGTATGGCAATACATTCTTAATGAGAATATTAAACTTCCTAATTTATATTATACCCATAAACGAAAGATATTCAAACGTAACGGAATATATCTTGCATGGGCTCCATTTATGCAGCTAAAGCCTACTGAGAAAGTATTTGAAACAGATGTCCGTTGCCGGACCATCGGAGATATAACATGCACCGGAGTAACATTATCAAAGGCTGATTCCCTGGAAGAGATTATTTCAGAAATCGCAGCTACCCGAATAACGGAAAGAGGAGGAAGATATGATGATAAACGCTCTGAAGCAGCAATGGAAGACCGCAAAAAAGAAGGGTATTTTTGAATAAGACAAAAGACAACCTGCCTTCCGGTAGACAGGAAGTTGGGACATGACATTGCATGTCCATTGTACATAATAAGACGCAGTAAAATGAAGATAAACGGTAAAATCAAAAATAAAAGTCTCCTGAGATTAACAACCGCGGGAAGTGTTGATGACGGGAAAAGCACCCTGATCGGTCGTTTGCTCTATGACAGCAAATCAATTTTCGAGGACCAGATGGAACATATTGTACAATCAGGGAAACGTCTTGGCAGAGAAGAACTTGATCTTTCACTCCTTACAGATGGCCTGAGAGCGGAGCGTGAACAGGGTATAACAATTGATGTGGCCTACAGATACTTTGCAACTCCTGCAAGAAAATTTATTATTGCTGATACTCCGGGACATATTCAATATACAAGAAATATGGTTACAGGTGCGAGTACAGCCGACCTTGCAGTAATCCTGATAGACGCCAGAAAAGGTGTTCTGGAACAAACCATAAGACATTCATATATCGCTTCTCTGCTGGATATCCAACATATAATTTTCTGTATCAACAAGATGGATATGATGGAATGGTCCGAGCCGGTATTTAAATGCATAAAAGCAGAGCTGGCCTTACTTGTAAATAAGCTTAATATCCCTGATGTGCATTATATTCCCATCAGCGCCAAATATGGAGACAATGTTGTTGACAGATCGGAAAACATTAAATGGTATGACGGGAAAACCTTTCTGAACCTGATAGAGACAATTGAGATCAGAAAAAACAAAAATCCTGAGAATAAGCGGTTTCCTGTGCAAACAATAATACGTCCCCATACTGCTGAGTTTCATGATTACAGGGGTTATGCAGGCAGGGTTGCAGGTGGATTATTCAAGCCCGGTGATGAAGTTGCCGTTTTACCATCTTTACTTAGGACGAAGATTAAAAGTATCGACCTTTTTGGAGAATCACTTTCAGAGTGCAGCGCAGGTGACTCAGTAGCAATGTCACTTGATGATCAGATAGATATAAGTCGTGGCGACATGCTTGTTTCACCCCACGACATTCCTGTAATAAGTCAGGATATCAATCTTATGGTATGCTGGTTTAATGAGCGTCAGTTAAAAGTTGGTGGAAGGTATCTAATACGAATGAACAGCAATGTAGCAGGTTGTATAGTGAAATCGATTCATTACAGGATGAACATAAACACTATGGAACAAGATTTTGAGAACATCACAATCAATATGAACGATATAGCAAATATTACTATAAAAACCTCAAAACCAGTATTTTTTGACCCCTACAAGAAAAACAATATTACGGGCAGCATGATATTTGTTGATGAAGGAACCAATGAGACTGTCGGTGCCGGAATGATACTTTAACTCTCCCTTTCTCCCCCTCGCCCCTTCTCCTTTTTAATGAAAAGCCGGGTTGAACAAAGTGTTTATAAAAATGTTTAAGTTTGTAATACACAAAATTTAAAAATTGTGACTATCCCAAATAAAAAAGGTGTTGAAATAGCTGTCAAAAAGGTTTATAGACTATTATTCCCTTATAATGAGAATTTAACCAGTCTGGAATTTGACCTGTCAGGGAATTCTCTCAGGGAACAACTGGTTAATATCTTTATTGGATTGATACCGGATCATGAAGAAACTTTGCAGCAATTCATTAACACTTTCAGGTCAACAAAAACTACTCTTTTAAAGGATGCAGAATTTATTCTGCAATCAGACCCTGCTGCAAAAGAACTTGCAGAGGTAATCGCAATCTATCCTGGTTTTTTTGCTATATTTTGTTACCGGATTGCCCATTCCATTGATAAGCTTTCAGTTCCCTTACTTCCGAGGATGATTACGGAGTACGCGCATAAGACAACTGGTATCGACATTCATCCCGGAGCAATTATTGGGTCTCCGTTTTCAATAGATCATGGAACAGGTATTGTTATCGGGGAAACCACAATAATAGGAAATAATGTTAAGCTTTATCAGGGAGTTACTCTTGGCGCCCTTAGTGTTGACAAAGGCAAGGCATCTAAGAAAAGACATCCGACAATTGAAGACAATGTCATCTTGTATTCAGGATGTACAATACTTGGTGGAGCTACCGTAGTAGGCAGAAACAGTATAATCGGAGGAAACGTCTGGTTAACCGAGAGCATAGCTCCATTTTCAGTTGCTTATCACAAAAGTGAAATAATTGTAAGGGACCAGAATAAATTTCAGGAGCCAATTAACTTTATCATTTAATTTAGATTTAAACATTAATCATGAAAGCAAATTCAATTCTTGAGACAATTGGAAACACACCTCATGTAAAAATTAACAGACTTTTTCCTGATAGTGTTTCAGTATGGATGAAACTCGAAAGGTCAAATCCGGGTGCAAGTATTAAGGACCGGATTGCCCTGTCTATGGTAATTGATGCAGAGCAGAGGGGATTGCTTAAACCTGATAGCGTAATAATTGAACCAACTTCTGGTAATACTGGTATTGGTCTGGCAATGGTGGCAGCAGTGAAAGGCTACAGGATCATACTTGTAATGCCCGAATCAATGTCGCTCGAAAGAAGAAAGATAATGAGCGCCTATGGCGCTGAATTCGATTTAACTCCAAGGGAAAAAGGAATGAAAGGCGCAATTGAACGTTCACGACAATTACAGTCTGAAATACCTGACTCCTGGATACCAATGCAGTTCGATAACCCTTCAAATACAGAGATCCACAGGAAGACCACAGCAATGGAGATACTAAAAGACTTTCCTGAAGGACTCGACTATATGATTGCCGGGGTTGGAACTGGTGGCCATATTACAGGATGTTCAGAAATACTAAAAAAGTCTTTCCCTGATCTGAAAGTATATGCAGTAGAGCCGGAATTATCTCCCGTGTTAAGCGGTGGAGCTCCCTCTCCGCATCCATTGCAGGGAATTGGCGCCGGGTTTATTCCATCGATAATGAAAACGGACCTCCTGGATGGAATTATCAGAGTAGGCAAAGAAGAAGCATATACATTTACAAAAAGAGCAGCTAAAGAAGAGGGAATATTTGTCGGCATATCTACCGGGGCGAATCTGGCGGCAATAAATAAAAGATTAAGTGAATTCCCTAAAGGAGCAAGAATCCTCACCTTCAATTATGATACTGGCGAAAGATATCTGAGCACTGATGGATTGTTCTGATTATAAGACTATTAATTGTCTTGCGGTCTCTCAGTTTTCATAGTATCAATCTTCAAACAGATATAGCTGTCTGTCAGCACAGTCATCCGTTTCAAGGTTAGATATGGTTACTCCCAGGAGTCTTATTCTTACATCCTCAAGTTTAAGGGATTTCCTGATTGATGATACTTCTCTGTGCAGTGTATCAAAATCTCTGATATAGTGCTGAAGTGTCTTGCTCCTGGTCAACTGCCTGAAATCTGAAAATTTAACCTTTAAAGTAATAGTTCTCCCTGATGTTTCTGAGTGTTCGAGTCTTTGCATAAGCTCTTTTTCAAGCTTATATAACTCTGCAATGATCTCAAACCGGGTTGTAAGATCTTTATCATAGGTGAGTTCCGTTCCAATGGATTTGCGTTCCTGATCAGGTTCTACGGGACGGTCATCATTACCCCTGGCAATATCATAAAAAAAGACTCCTGCTTTGCCAAAATTTCTGACCAGCGAAACCAGATCCCAATTCTTCAGATCGGAGCCTTTATGAATTCCAAGCTTATGCATCTTCTCGGCAGTCACTTTTCCGATGCCATAGAACTTTTCAACTGCAAGCTCTCCGATGAATTTTTCAGCTTCTTCGGGTTTGATCAAAAAGAAGCCATCAGGCTTATTTATATCTGAAGCTATCTTGGCAAGAAATTTATTTACCGAAATACCGGCTGATGCAGTAAGACCTGTTTTCTTTTTTATTTCGCTCCTGATCTTTTTTGCTATCAGGGTAGCGGACCCAATTTTTTGTTTATCATCCGAAACATCTAAAAATGCTTCATCAATTGACAGCGGTTCAATAATATCGGTATACTCCTTAAAAATCTCAATCACGCTTGCAGATACTTCATTATACCTGTCAAAATTATGTTTAACAAAAATAAGATCAGGGCATAATCGTTTGGCAATAACAGACGACATGGCTGATCTCACACCGAATTTTCTGGCCTCATAGCTGGCTGCGGCTACAACACTCCTCTCCCCGCTTCCACCTACAGCTACAGGTTTTCCCCGGAGCTGAGGATTATCAAGCTGTTCTACAGATGCAAAAAAAGCATCCATATCGATATGTATTATCTTTCTCAAATGAAGTGCCTAAAATTAAATATTAAAACAGCAAGTACTCCGGGTATTCCAGACACTCCGGGCACTATATTTTATTATTCATAACAAATCTAAGAATTAATTCCTTTGAAAATCGGGCAACAATGACCATCATTGCAGGTAAATTAAAAATGAAGATATTGGAAACAGGTCCATCAAAAAAGAAGAAACTCTTCACACTAATACTAACACCACACAGACTTTGGGGACAAATTCTGCTACCCTATATTATCATAAATGAATCAAACAGAGGCTATTATAAGTTGTCAGAATGCCTCACTCCATTTCCTAATATCGACACGCTTGGCACTCTCACCTCGGAAGAAAGGGAAGTAGTTAAGATAATTAATGAATATACGGACAGGAATCTGTACAAGATATTTTCAAAAGATAAGACCGTAAAGGAATTTCTTGAGAAAGTTACCCATGATAAGATTGAAGATTTCATCAGGCCGTATGTTGAGAGAAGAATTTATAAATGCCTCACAATTGCCAGGGACGAAAATATCCCGGTTTGTTACCAGAAATCAAAATCCGGGACACTTCATACTGAAGATAGACTTTCTTTAAGTGCAGATAGTGCTGTGCCCGTATTCATGTTTAGCAGAAATGAGGAACAAAGCACTTATAATCTCAGCCTGGAAGTTGGTGGAAAGATAATCGACATGAGAAAAAGCTCCATAGACATTATATGTATGTCTCCCTGCCTCATAAGAGAGGATCACAGGATACTATTTGTGTCGGAAGTTGATGGCTCAAAGATTAAACCTTTCCTTACAAAAGAGAATATTATAATTCCGAAAAAAACGGAGGTAAAATATTTTAGCGGATTTGTTCTGAATGCTGTAAATAATTTCAAAGTTGAAAACACAGGATTTGAAATAAAGCAAATCAATCCAACTAAGGAGGCTATTCTTGAGATTGAAACAGGCCTGAGCGGAACACCTGTGTTAATTCTTAAGTACAATTATCAGGGAAATAAAATATTTGCCAGTGAGCCATTACATACTTTTACAGTATTTGATAAAAAAGGTGATAATTTCACTTACAGAAAATTCCAACGTGATTATGACTGGGAAAAAAGATGTCGTGATACCCTTGGCGAACTCGGTTTCTTTTCAGATGATGACATAAATTTTCTTCCACTCTTTTCTGACAACAGGAAGAAGAATGATTTGTATTCATTAATTGAAAAAGTGAACACCAATTATCAGGAAATTATAGATGCCGGGTTTCTTCTTTCATCAAGGCTTGATAATAATTTTAATCTAAGACAGGTCAGCATTGAGATTAGCAGTCAGCTGGTAAATGACTGGTTTGATCTGAAAGCAATAGTTAAAATCGGTGAGTATGAAATTCCATTTAACCGTTTCGGGAAAAATATACTGGAGGGCATACGGGAATTCATATTACCTGACGGGTCAATCGCAATATTACCTGAAACATGGTTCACGAGATATAAAAATATTTTTGAGTTTGGAAAGAGTTCAGAAGACTCCCTGAGAATTCATAAACAACATTTTTCATTATTGTCTGATACTCTTTCCGATGATGGAAAGATGGGATTTGAAAGACTTGCGAAACTTCTTGTGCCGGATCAGATTACTGTGGTTGAAACGCCATCAGGCCTTAATTGTAATTTGAGAGAATATCAGTCAGAAGGACTCAATTGGCTGAATTATCTTCAGACGGCCGGACTTGGCGGATGCCTCGCTGATGATATGGGACTTGGAAAAACGATCCAGACTCTTGCTCTCCTTCAGCATAACAAGGAAAGTAAGGTTCCTGTTTCAGGTAAAGGAAAACAAAGCGAACAAACCCTTTTCGAAAAGCCTGAGTTAAAGCTTACAACCCTGTTGATTGTTCCCGCGTCTCTTATCTATAATTGGGAAAATGAGATAAGAAGATTTGTTCCGGGCATGAAGGTTTGCAGTTACAAGGGGAATCAGCGTAAAAAAGCAACTGCATATTTTCATAATTTTGACATTATTCTTTCGAGTTATCATACAATCAGACAAGATATTGAGTTAATCAGCTCTTTCCATTTTCATTATATTATTCTTGATGAGAGTCAGGTGATAAAGAACCCTGCTTCTATGCTGTACAAAACTGTGATCAGGCTCGATTCGGAATTTAAACTTGTTCTTACGGGTACTCCGGTGGAAAACTCTCTTACTGACCTTTGGACACAATTGAATTTTGTAAATCCCGGTCTTCTGGGAGATCTGTCATTTTTCCGACGGGAATTTGCTAAACCAATCGAGACGCTTGGTGATGACGAAAAAGAAGTGAAACTCAGAAAGATAATACAGCCATTCATCCTCAGGCGTACAAAAGACATGGTTGCAAAAGATCTGCCTCCTATTACTGAGCAGACTGTATTCTGTGACATGACTGACGATCAGGAAAAAATATATGATGAAGAAAAATCAGCAGTCAGGAACAGTATCCTTAAAAGCCTTTCATCAACCGGTCCTGAAAAATCTGCAATTGTCGTCTTGCAGGGTCTGATGAAACTACGTCAGATATCCAATCATCCGCTAATGGCATATGAAGATTATTCTTCAGGTTCCGGTAAATTTGAAACAGTTCTGCAGGATATGGAAAGTGTTATTTCTGAAGGACATAAAATATTGGTATTTTCCTCCTTTGTGAAGCATCTTGACCTCTATGCCGAAGAATTAAAAAAGAAAAGGATCCGGTTTGCCATGCTGACGGGCGCCAGTACCAACAGGGAAAAAATCGTTAATAGTTTCCAGAATGATCCGGATAACAAAATCTTTCTTATCTCGCTAAAGGCAGGTGGTGTAGGGCTTAATCTTACTGCAGCTGATTACGTATTCATTCTCGATCCATGGTGGAACCCTGCTTCTGAAATGCAGGCATTAAACCGTGCCCACAGGATAGGTCAGGACAAGAGTGTATTCGTTTACAGGTATATTACAAGCAACAGTATTGAAGAGAAGATAACCAGGTTACAGGAGAAAAAATCCAAGCTTGCTGATACATTTATTTCAAGCAATAACCCTCTGAAAGACATAGACATAGAACATATTCTCAATATTATAGGTTAAATCAGAATATCATGAAAGTACTAGGAATTAATTGCAGTCCCCGCAAAGGAGGAAACACAGAAATACTTATAAGGGAGGTCTTCAGTGCACTGGAAAAGGAAGGTATTAAAACAGAATTTTTCCAGATCGGAGGACAAAAAGTCCATGGTTGTATTGCCTGTATGAAATGCAGGAAGAAAGCCGATGGCATATGTCATCAGAATAATGAGGTAATTAACAAATGCATAGGGAGAATGGTAAAAGCCGATGCAATAATTATCGGATCGCCTGTTTATCATGCTGATATCAGCGCTGATGCAAAAGCACTGATTGAAGTTTCGAGCTACGCGTTAGGCGCTTCAGGCAGACCTTTAAAACGAAAACTCGGAGCCGGGGTAGTTGCAGTAAGACGTGGCGGAGCAATACATTCTTTCGACAGCATAAATCATTTCTTTTTAATAAATGAAATGATTATACCCGGCTCAAGCTACTGGAATATTGGCATAGGCAGGGAGAAAGGTGAAGTGCTCAAAGATGAAGAAGGAATGAAGACGATGAGAGTACTGGGGGAAAATATGGCCTGGTTACTTAAAAAGATAAAAAGCAAAAATTAAAGACTGCACGACCTTGAGACTTAAAGACAACAGGTCTTCAAGGCATCTGGACCGCAGGGTTACCAGACAAGAAAACCGGCTAATTAGCCGGTTTTCTCTTTAGTATAAATCAGTATAGGTTAGTCTTAATAGTTATCGCGTTCTACATAATGAGTATGAAGCAGTTCATGCGATTTGTGGCTGTTAGGCTGATCGAGAAACTCCTTGTAGATTGCAATAACCTCCGGATTTTCATGTGATTTACGAAGAACCATATGCTCATCTTCCGCATAAATTGCTTTCATTCGTTTTTTTCTGATCTCCATGTTGGTAGGAATAGGCTGTCCGCCGCCACCTATACAACCTCCCGGGCAACCCATAATCTCAATGAAGTGGTAAGAAGCTTTTCCGTCCTTAACCATTTTCATGATTTTATTGGCATTAACAAGTCCGTGAGCAATTGCAACCTTAAGTTCAGCACCCTCCAGAAACTTCCATGCATCTACACATCCCTCAATCTTTAAAGTAGCTTCTTTGACTCCATCCATTCCTCTGACTGGTGTAATGTTCAGGTTCCCAAAAGGAATTTCGCGTCCGGTAACAATCTCATAAGCTGTGCGTAATGCTGCTTCCATAACACCTCCTGTAACTCCGAATATAACTGCAGCTCCGGTTGAATCACCCATAAATGAATCATATTTTGCCTCTTCAAGATTCCTGAAATCCAAACCAGCCTGTTTGATCATGACTGCCAGTTCGCGCGTGGTAAGAACATAATCGACATCTTTAAATCCGCTTGCCCTCATTTCAGGCCTGTCAGCTTCAAATTTCTTAGCTGTACATGGCATTATTGAAACTGAAACAATTTTAGACGGATCGAGGTTACGTTTCTTTGCATAATATGTTTTTGCAAGAGCTCCGAACATCTGCTGGGGTGATTTGCAGGTAGAAAGATTAGGAAGATACTCCGGGTATTTATGTTCAATGAATTTTATCCAGCCTGGTGAACATGATGTAAACATTGGCAGTGATATTGCTTTATCACCGTCAACAAGTGCTTTTTTCAGTCTGACAAGCAGTTCAGTACCCTCTTCCATAATTGTAAGGTCAGCGCTAAAATCAGTATCAAGAACTGAGTTGAATCCAAGTTGTTTCAGGGCATTAACCATTTTACCTGTTACTCTTTCACCCGGATCATATCCAAGGTCTTCGCCCAAGGCTACTCTGACAGCCGGAGCAGTCTGTACAACAACATGTTTATCAGGATCATAAATTGCGTCCCATACCTGATCGATATAAGTCTTTTCAACCAACGCACCTGTCGGGCAACGGTTAACACACTGGCCGCAGTTTGTGCAAACTACATGGCTCATTGGTTTATCGTGAAATGACGATATTTTCTGGTGAGCGCCTTTATAAGCAACAGCGATAGCTGATACAGACTGCAATTCTGAACAGGTTCTGACACAACGCTGACAACGGATACATTTACTGTCGTCCTTAACAAATGAAGGTGAAGATCTGTCGATATTATATTTCTTATCTTCTACAAGATCAAGCAAAATATGATCACCAAAAGCAAATTCATTTGCCAGACTCTGAAGTTCGCAGTTCTGGTTCTTGTAGCATTTGGTGCAATCCGATCTGTGTTCTGAAAGCAGAAGTTCAACAATATGTTTCCTGGCATTCCGTACCTTCAGTGTATTTGTATTGATCTCCATACCATCTGTTGCGGGAGTTGCACAGGATGCAATAAGTGTTCTGGCACCTTTCTGTTCAACAACGCATACACGACAGTTACCTGCCACGCAAAGGTCATCGTGATTACACAGAGTAGGAATATTAATTTTCAGTTTCTTGGCGGCAGCCAGTACAGTTGTTCCTTCTGGAACTGAAACCTTCTGGTTATTTATAAGTAGATTTATCATGATTCTTCTTTTTGATTAAATGATTAATAGATGATTTCTTCCCGGAAGTTACCAACTATTGATTTAAATGCATTTCCAACTGATTGTCCAAGACCGCATTTAGCTGCAATCTTCATGGTATCTGCCAGTTTAATAAGTTCATTGAGGTAAGTTGATTTTGCCTCACCCTTCTTCACTTTTTCGACACCTTTAAGTAACTGCTGGCAACCGACACGACATGGCGTACATTGGCCGCATGACTCTTCAGTAAAGAAATCAAGATAGTTATGAAGAACATTATACATCGACCTTGAACTATTGAAAAGTTTCATTGAACCGCCCGTAGGGACACCCTCAAAACCTATAATAGTCTCTGCAAATTTCTTACGCGGAACACAGAAACCTGAAGCGCCTCCTACCTGAACTGCTTTGGTATCACCATCGCCAAATTCATTAACAAACTGCTGAACAGTCATTCCAAGTTCAAGTTCAAAAATACCCGGAGTAGGGGTATCACCTGATACGCTAAACACTTTCGATCCTCTTGAATCTTTTGTACCATACTGAGTAAAGTTTTTGGCACCATGTTTCATTATCATCATGGCAGTTACCAGTGTCTCAACATTATTTATTGAGGTAGGTTTGTCAAAAAGACCTGATACAGTCGGATAAGGAGGTTTATTGCGAGGTTCGCCACGTTTCCCTTCAATTGACTCAAAAAGAGCACTTTCCTCACCGCAAATATATGCGCCGCTTCCCATCCGGTACTCAATATTGAAGTCGTAACCTATTTCTTTTATCTGTTTCTGAAAAGCATCGAGTTCAGTCATCAGTTTTGGTAAAAGATACCTGTATTCACCGCGCAGATAAACAATACCCTTTTTCGCACCAATAGCTTTCCCGGCTATTGCCATACCGCCATGAACCTTATTGGAAACCCTGTCGAGTATCTCACGATCCTTGAACGTCCCTGGTTCGCCTTCGTCAGCATTACAAACAATGTATTTATCGGGGCTCTTTTCTGCGGCAGTAAATTTCCATTTCATACCAGTTGGAAATCCAGCTCCTCCACGACCTTTAAGACCTGAATCGAGTACTTCCCGGATAATCTCTTCTCTGCTCATCCTGAAAGCTTTTTCAAGCACTTCACGGTTATCTATTTTTTCGAATATAAGGTCAACCTTATTTAGTCCTTTATTTTCCATGATTTTGCCGGATATTTATTTTTGCATATAATCTTTAATAATCTCACTCACTTTTTCAGAGGTAAGCTCTGTATACGGCATCTCGTTAATTAAAATAGCCGGAGCTTTATGACACCACCCAATGCAGTTGGTTTCAATCAGACTAAACTGACTGTCAGGAGTTGTTTCACCTACTTTTATCTTAAGAATTTCTTCGAGAGTCTCAATAATATCACTCTTCCCTTTCATTGAGCATGTAATTGTTTTACAGACTCTTATAACATACTTACCTTTCACCTGAGTGTCGAGAAAGGTGTAAAACGAAGCTGTTCCGTAAACTTCAGCGGCCGAGATATCGAGTTCCCTTGCAACTTCAACCATAGCCTCATCAGTGAGGTAATTGTGCTTTTGTACAATACCCTGAAGAATTGGCATAAGGCTCTCCCTTGCACGACCGTGTTTGTCGGACAATTCCTTAACTAGATTTCCTACTTGATACATTTCTATTTGGTTTTTAAGTAATTAAATAAATATATAAGCTTTAAAATTTGGTCATTTAAAAGTGCTGTTAAATTAATAACAATACTTTTTAAAAAAAGCTTACATAAGTCATTGTTTTTAATTTAGAATGAAACTAAAGAACAGGACTAGGGATCAAAGGCATATCAGGTGAGGAGTTCGCACTTAATTATGGGTCGGCCTGTGGTTGCTGAAAATTACAAAAAAACAGCAAATTGCTTAAGAGTAAGTAATCATTTGTAGAATGCAACTTTGTTACTCTTTTGATAAACAAAATATGAAATTTTTTAGTGAATGTTTCGAGTGTATTAGAAATTTTATTTCACCACCAATATTGAACTCAGCAATGTAATATTCCTGATGTTGGAATAATTATACTGGTAGAGGCCATCATTTCCTATCAGAATCAGAACGTTGCCGATTGGAATAACATCAAAAGCATTAATATAAGGATAAGAATAAATAAGATGACCTGTTATATTCCTTGGATCTGATGCATCATAAATTTTCAACCCTGCAGTTCCGTCACAGATAAACAGAAGATCTCCGTTTTTTCCTAATCCGTGCGGATTCACCATCGAATACGACGCTACTGAGATTGGCTTATTAATGTTTTTAATATTAACAACATCGAGAACGTTAAGTCCCCATGCACAAGTAGTACCGCTTCTAAGCGAAATGTACGCGAGGGTATCATCAACAATTACGGGATCGCAACTTCTGGCATGTGTAAAAAAAGCCTGAGAGAATGGCGTTGATGGGTTTGTTATATCATAAATTACCATACCGTTTGTTGTACCCAGGAACATTGATTTTTCAGTGAGGAACATAGTTTCAATATTCCATCCGACATTGAATTCATTTATTTTAGAAGGTTCTGTTTTATTTGAAATATCAAATATCTTAAGTGAATTACTATTGACCATATACAGAATATTGCCTTTTATTCCAAACCTGGCCATTGATCCGCCAACTCCTACCCCACTCCCGCTAATACCCGATGAAGCCCCTGAAGCATTCATTTTATCGTAAAAAGCCAGACTTCCTCCAAAGTAAACAGGATATGGATTCGGATTTGGATTTACCTCTACTTTTTCCTTTATTGTTCTTAATTCCCAGTCAACCACTATTCCTTTATCTTTATCTACATAACCCATGGGAAAATCATTTGTCTTTGTAGGAGTGACAGTGTATGGCAGAATATCCTTTAACCTGCCTGTTTCATGAATATTATTGATATCTGCAACATCAAGCACTACAAGATCAATATAGCTGTCGGCATACATTATGGTGCCTGACATTGAAATATCAACTACGCCCGGCAGTTTTATAAACACTTTATTTACGGGGGATGATGGATCAGTATTATCAAAAACATGAATTCCCTTAAATTCATCAACAATGAAGATATAATTATCCTTAAAATAGATCTTCCCCGGGTTTTTAAGATCCACATTTTGTTCTGTTGTTATAGCAGCCCGCAAATCTTTATACGTCATATAAACAGGTGCATAGCCCTTGTACTCTCTTATTGTGCCTTCTTCACAGGAATAAAAGATTATTGAAAAAAATATAAGCGCTGTTAAAATTGGAATGATTTTTGCTTTCATGAGTTTCAGGTTTAGTCTGAATATATAAAACAAAAATCATGCTAAACTATTAACAACCTTAACCTGAATTACTATGAAAAAACTCATTGCTTACTTTATAATGCTGATATTATGCCTGTTACCGGCTTCAGCACAAAATACAAAAGATGTACTTTATTTGAAAAATGGCAGTAAAATTTATGGGAAACTAATAGAAGTTACAGATACTCTGTTTAAGCTTCAGACTTCAGATGGCAGCATCTTTATCTATCCAAAGACAGAAATAGAAAAATATCAGAATGAAACAATAGTTTTTAATGGCAGGAAGAAAAAAGGCGGAGGATTTGCTTTGGAAGCCGGAATACTTGCAGGAGCACAAAGCAGTAAATATGATGCACCATTCAGCTTCAATTTCCTGATTAATATTGCACGAAATACCAGAAATATTTTTGGAGCAGGCTCCGGGGTGGAATATCTCGGTCAGCCTTTCATGCCGCTTTTTCTGGAGTATAAAGTTCTCTTTTCTGAAGATAAAACAACACCTTTTATATTTATCAGAGGAGGAAAACTATTCCATATTAATGGAGATTTTGAAGGAACTGATCAGGCGACCCCTCAATATAACATCCCTAAGTCATTCGAAGGCGGAGGGTCATTTACCCTTGGGACAGGGATCTCCTGGGCCAAAGAGTATGGTGAAACATATCTGAGTTTTGCATACAGAAACCTTCATACAAGCTATCAGGAAGCAACTTTTCAGAAACAGACCTCAACATATAAAAATTCCTATAACAGGTTAGAAATAAAATATGGTTTCAGGTTCTGAGTTCAACCATAATTTACCTTAAATGTCGCCGATATAATAAATATTTTTCAACATATGGATTTCCAAAAAGAGCTGGTAAATCTGGTACCCTCTCATGAATATTTTATTGGTATTGTTTCCGATGGTTGTGTATTCGATTTGAAAGATTTACCGGAAACCTTTTTGCAGGCAGTTACATGAATGAACTTATCAAAAAGTTCAATGAATCAATTCCGGAATTGCCCTGATTTTTACATTCTGTGTCTGCCGTGGCTTCAGCTTCGCTTATGGCCTTTGCTAAATACTGGGCTTCCTTAATCTCACAGAAGTATAAGGTTTCCTCAAGCAATTTATTCAGAAGTTTTCGGGCATTTTCTTCATCATCTGCAATTAATGCTCTCAATATCCTTTCCATGCATCAGGAGATTAGACTTTCCAGGTTAAATGAATAAAAAATATCTTATTTTTGTTAACATTATTCGTAACTAAAATTTTTGCATAAATGAATATTGATATCAATCAAAGAGCTGCAGATAATATCCGCGTACTGGCAATGTCGATGGTGGAAAAATCAAAATCCGGACATCCGGGTGGTGCAATGGGTGGCGCTGATTTTATTCATATACTCTTTTCTGAGTTCCTGAATTTCGATCCGAAAAACCCAGCCTGGATGAATCGTGACAGATTTTTTCTTGATCCGGGCCATATGTCGCCAATGCTCTATGCTATTCTTACTCTTACCGGTCATTTCACTACTGATGAATTAAAGAATTTCCGTCAGTGGGGCAGTCCGACGCCCGGACATCCGGAATTTGATATTACAAGAGGTATTGAAAATACATCGGGACCACTGGGCCAGGGGCATACGATGGCCGTTGGAGCAGCAATTGCCGAAAGGTTTCTTGTTGCCCGTTTTGGGGAATTATTTTCCCATAAAATATTTACTTACATTTCCGATGGAGGTGTTCAGGAAGAAATTTCACAAGGGGCCGGACGTGTGGCCGGTTATCTTGGTCTGAGTAATCTCATTATGTTCTATGATTCAAATGATATTCAACTTTCTACTGAAACCAAAGCTGTAACAATTGAAGACACAGGTATGAAATACACTGCCTGGGGATGGAACGTTATTAAAATTGACGGTAACGACCAAAGCCAGATCAGAAAAGCGCTAACCTCAGCAATTAAAGAAAAGGATAAGCCAACAATTATTATCGGGAAAACAACAATGGGAAAGGGCCTTCTTGATAATGAAGGAAAAAGTTTCGAAAGAAAAACATCAACTCATGGTATGCCTGTAAGTGAGGCAGGCGGGTCATTTGAAAAGTCTCTTATCAACCTGGGAGGAGATATGGCAAATCCTTTCCGGATTTTTGATGAAGTAAAAGAATTTTACAGGAATGTACTCTCAGAAAAAGCCAGAATAGCCCTCGGTTGGGAAAAAAGAAAAATTGACTGGGTGTCAAAAAACAACGAACTGGCTACTAAGCTTCATAATTTTTATACCGCTGATATTCCTGATATAGATTATAATAATATACAAAATAAAGAAGGTTTAGCTACCAGAGCAGCATCGGCTGCTGTTCTTGGTGTTTATGCAAAAAAGATTGAGAATATGATTGTTGCATCAGCCGATCTGTCTAATTCTGATAAAACAGATGGATTCCTTAAAAATACTCACGCATTTACCCATGGCGATTTCTCAGGTGCATTTCTTCAGTCTGGTGTTTCTGAACTGACAATGGCAGCGCTTATAAACGGGATGGCTCTTCATGGTGGCGTAATACCTGCCTGTGGAACTTTCTTTGTTTTTTCAGATTATATGAAACCTGCTGTCCGGCTCGCGTGTCTTATGGGATTGCCAGTCAAGTATATCTGGACTCATGATGCCTTCAGAGTTGGAGAAGACGGACCTACTCATCAGCCGGTTGAACAGGAGGCACAGCTTCGTTTAATGGAACAGATTAGAAACCATCACGGGGTAAACAGTATGTTGGTACTGAGACCTGCCGACAGCAATGAAACCAAAGTAGCATGGAAGATGGCTCTTGAGAATAAAACGACCCCAACAGCTTTAATATTATCGAGGCAGAATATCAAAGATTTACCATCTGATAACAATAACAGGTATTCTGATGCGCTTAAATCTGAAAAAGGCGCATATGTTGTTCAGGATTGTGCAGGAAAGCCTGATGTAATTCTGATCGCAAGTGGTTCAGAGGTGGCCACACTTGTTGAGGGAGCGGGTCTTCTTAGAAAAGACAAACTTAATATAAGGATTGTTTCTGCCCCGTCGGAGGGTTTATTCAGGAATCAGACTGAAGAATACCGCGAATCAATCATACCCGACAATATTCCAGTATTCGGATTAACTGCAGGCTTATCAATTACTTTACGAGGGTTGGTTGGTGCGAAAGGATCAGTATGGGGTATGAATAGTTTTGGTTTTTCAGCTCCATATAAGGTACTTGATGAAAAACTTGGATTCACCGCGGATAATGTATATAAACAGGTAACCGCGTACCTGAAAAATTATAAAAAGTAATTTTATCTGTCTCTGTTCCCGGCAAACTCATTAAGCTTTTCCAGAAGGTCGGTTTTCTTATTGCTTTGCTTTTATAGTTATCGCAAAATGCTGAGCTCTTCTTTGGTCTTATAATTATATGTCATACTAACTTAATTTTCAATTCCGGTATTGTAAAACTAAATGTACTTCCTGATCCTTCTTCACTTTCAACATTGATCGTCCCCCCGTGTTTCTCTATAAACTCTTTGCACAACGTTAATCCAAGCCCGGTGCTTGGCTCACCATCAGTACCGGAACGTGAGGTCTTTTCATTAACTATAAATAACTTACTTATCAGATCCTGTTTCATCCCAATACCATTATCATGAATTTTGATCTCAATATTATTGTCATGCAATTCAGAAGCCGAGATTATTATGTTTCCCCCATTTGGGGTAAATTTTATAGCATTGGAAACCAGGTTACGTACCACAGTATCAAACATATGTGAATCAGCATACACCTCCATATCGTCAGGTATAGAAAAGCCAATTGTAATATTCTTTTTCTTTGCCTGTTCCAAAATCATTTTTACACAGTCATCTATTTTCGCAAACAAAAGAAACTTTTCAGGATTAAAATTTATTGTACCTCTTTTAATTCTTGACCATTCAAGAAGGTTTTCAAGAAGATTGTAGATATTAGTTGCCGATGTTTTCATGCTTACTGTAATTTCCCTTATCTCCTCAATATCCATTGTTTGTATCTCTTCAGTGAGTATCTGGGTAGCAGCAACAAAGGCACTCAGAGGACCCCTGAGGTCATGAGCAAGAATTGAAAAAAATTTGTCTTTTTCCGCATTAATTCCAAGAAGGAGTTCATTCTTTTGTTTTATTTCTTCTTCAGCCTGTTTACGTTCAATAGATAAGGCGATCTGACTTCCGACAGATATAAGAAATTTTAAATCGGATTCTGTATAGACGTTTTCAATTTCATAATGTTGAAGAACTAATACACCTATAACTTTTGAAGGTGTCTGCAATGGGATTCCGATCCAGGATGGGGAAGCTGAACCAACTAATTCGACTTCATTTTTTTTAAGTAGCTTTTCATATTCTTCCTGCCTGAACAAAAATGGTTTTATTGTACGAAAAACATAAGCCGTACAGCTTTTACCCATTGATTGAGGTTGAGGAACTGAATCGTATTGATCTACAAAATAAGGGAAACTGAATAAACCTGTTTTGTAGTCATGCAATGCCACAAAACAGTTCTCAGCATATATAACTTTACCGAGTGAGTTATGCATCAGCTTCAGCAACTCTTCAAGGTTGTCTGAAGTTGTAATTCCCTGTGTTATCTCAAACAATACATGGGATTCAAGTTCTCTCCTTTTTAGTTCTGTAATGTCTCTGGATATCCCAAAAGTTCCAATTATATTACCTGTTTTATCCTGCAAAGGCATCTTCTTGACTGAAAACCATGCATCAGAGTTATCCTTCCTGGTAAGTTTTTCTTCTTTAAAAACCGATTGACCTGTCCTGATGATATTTTGTTCATCGTCAAAAGCCTTGTTTGCAGCCTGTTCTGTAAAAAAATCAAAATCTGATTTCCCGGCAGCAAAGTCAGGATCAGGCAATCCAAATGAATGTGCATGGGCTCTGTTGATTCTTATAAACTTGCTTTCCCTGTCTTTAAAATAAATATGGTCAGTGAGATTATTCATGAGGGCGTCAACGAGAAATTGTTCCTGTGTCAGGGCTCGTTCAATCAGCTTTCGTCCTGAAATATCCTTTGTTACATTTAGAAGATGGGGAATTCCATCCAGGTCAATAATTGATGCTGACATTAATCCATATACCAAATCGCCACCCTTCTTGCGAAAAATGGCTTCATAATTTTCCACTCTTCCCTGGTCTTTAAGTTTATTTACCAGAATGCTTCGGGTTTCCTCCTCAACCCATATATTTAATTCAATAGAGGTTTTCCCGATTACTTCCGCTTCTGTATAGCCTAAAATATTTGTAAATCCATTATTTATTGATACGTACATTCCATCTGACAATCTGTTTATGTTTACAGAATCAGAACTTGTCATAAAGGCTTTTCTGAATTTTTCTTCACTTTTAGTGACTTCAAGCTCAGCTTGTTTTAATAAAATAAGGTTCTTCTCGTTTTGCTCTCTGAAGGATTTATAGGACTGTTGCAATTGAAAAAATTCATTTAAAATTTCCTCTTTTGTTTTATTCGTATAATCCATTTCTGCCACTATTAAGAAAATTATGGAGGAGACTTTGAATTCTTATTTCAAATTGAATATTGTTGATAAGTCTCCAGATATGTTAATTTCACAATATAGGAAATTGCTTTCAATTATACAGATTTCTTGTCAGGAACTACCAATTCCTGTTTCCCTGACAAGAAACCATAGAAGAAAGAAGATATAATAAAGAGATTTTCCCCATTCATATTTCTTTTTACCTTTGCGCAACAATTATAAAAAATGCAATACGACATAAAACCCGGAATTAAAGGACTTATTTTTGATCTGGACGGTACTCTGGCTGACACAATGCCATATCATTTTAGGGGATGGAAAATTGCCTGTGAAAAATTTGGTGCAGAAATCGATACTGCATTTCTCAGGAAACATACGGGCAGCCCGGGATGGTTAATTGCTGATGAGATTATAAAGAAGTGCAATCTTGACGGTACTGTTACAATCGACCAGATTGTGGAGGAAAAGCTGACAGAGTTTTATAAAGATCAGCCTAAGGTTAAGCCTATATTACCTGTAGTAGAAATTGTAAAAAAATATTACGGGATATTACCGATGGCAGTCGGGACAGGAGGGCACAGGGAAGCAGTTGAAAGAACTCTTGAAATTACAGGCCTTAGAAAATATTTTGATATTATTATAACCGCCAACGATGTTGACAACTTCAAACCTCATCCCGAAACTTTCCTCAAATGTGCCGGGCTTATGAATATCGACCCGCAATTTATTGAGGTTTTCGAAGATGGTGATCTTGGTTTAGAGGCTGCACTGGAAGCCGGAATGACGCCAACCGATGTCAGGTCGTGGTATGACTCGAATTGGTAACAAACTGATGGCTGGAAGCTCCTAGCAAGCCATTTCCCCGGCATTCTTCTTGGCAGACAAAAGGTTATAGGCGCCTTTAGTTACTATTTTAGCAGTATTAATATCGATACCTTCAGGAACGCGTATTTCAGTAAAGCCAGAAGCTGAAACACCTTTAATTACTTCTATCATCCTGTATTCTGAAAATTGGTTTCCGGCTTCTGTTTTATCTCTCTCGAAAATAAAAATGAAATCCTTGTCATCAAAGCTTACCACTGACTCAGAAGGAAGAGAGGCTACTTTGGCTTCCGACTCTTCAATGAAGGCATTTACATACATCCCTGGTAAAAGGTTTTTACATGGGTTAATTACAGTAGCATATACACTAAACGTATTATCATCACTTACCGATTTCCCGGTTTGTGTAATCAGGGCACGGTGTTCTTCAGTTTCATTATTAATTAAAAACCTGATATTCTGACCTGCTAATACTTTATCAGCATCCCTTTCAAAAAGAGTCAATTCCAGAAATAGTTTATCACTGTTTATAATCTCGAAAAGCACATCAGTTGGCGATACATATTTCCCAATATTGACATTTACAGATTTCAGGAATCCGTTTATAGGTGATATAAGGTTAACTGTACTGCTTATATTATCTTCGTTAAGACCGTCAGGCAATATCCCAATAAGAATAAGTTTCTGCTCCAGGGATTTTACCTGTGCTTTCAGATTCTTGTATTCAACGGTGACTTGTTGAAGGTTTTGTTCCGAGTAAACGTCACTCTTGTACAATTCTGAATGACGTTTAAAATCTGCCTCGGCAAATACAAGTTTATTCTTTGCTTCAAGATAATTCTGCTGGATATCAACAAAATCCTGATTCTCAATAACTGCAAGAGTCTGACCTTTGTTAACATTATTGCCGGGCAGCAGGTTCGTTTTTTTAATAAAGCCTCCGAGAGGCATACATACAGTTGCCTGGTTCTGAGGTGCAACTGAGACTTTACCATTCACTTTTAAAATGGTTCCCATTGATCGCAACTCCACAGATCCCAATTCTACCCTGGCAAGCTTAATCTGATCTGCCCGTAATTCTACAATATCTTCAGGCAATACTTCTGTTACAGCTTTTCCAACCGGGGATTTAGTCCCTTTGTTACATGAAAACAGGAAAACAACCGCTGCTAAAAAGAATAATGATTTTTTATAATTTATGTTAGTCATGATATTCATTTTTTAAAAAATTTTACCGGTAATATATTCAATTGAAATTATTGTCTGATTGCAATTGTTCAGCGCATCAATAAAACTCTGTTTAATAGCTAATGCCCTATTCAGTGTAAGTACATAATCAAGATAGTCGAGAGCCCCTGCTTTATATGCCCTGGTTGCCTGATCAATTATTAGTTCGGCTTCAGGTACGGCCTGTTTCTCATAATAATCTACACTTGAAGAAAATTTGCTGTATTCATCGAGTAACGAACGATAACTTCCTGATACAGATTTGTTAATATATTCAGCATCTATACGGGCAGCATTTTCAATGATCTTTGCGGCCTTTGACCGGGCAGTATATGGGACAAACCAGATAGGTACTGAAATACCCGCCTGGACTCCAGTAAACCTGAATCCCTGCCCGAAGTTTCTTGTCACACCTTTAACGTCCTGAGTACCAATAATTGTCTGGCTGAAATATCCTACATTCAGGTCAGGAAGCATCTGGCTACGCTCAAGTTTTTTTTGAATTTTAGCAACTTCAACCTGGTGTCGTGCATAACCAAGGGATGGATTTTGTTCAACAGATATGCTATCTGTAATAAGTGAAAAATCATTTCTGTGAAGGTTATCATCTGCGGGTACCGGCAAAGATGAACTATTCAGCAGAAGCATAAGTTTCCGGCTGTAAATTCCTATGTCAGCTCTGACCTGAAACAGCTGGTTTTTTACTTCAAGGCTTTGTGACCGGGCAGTTATCATATCAAGCTTGTTTGTCTCGCCCGAATTTGCTCTTAATTCTGCAGCCCTGAGTAATCCGGAATACAGGCTATCCTGGTATACCAACAATTTCTGCTTTGCTGCCAGGTAAACATATTGCCAGTAAACCTGTTTCACCTGGGTTGCTATTTCGAGCTTTGATATATTAAACTGTAATTCACTGCTTTTAATATTAGCATCGGCGAGCCTGTACTTGTTTAAATATACAGTTGGAAAAGCAAAGGATTGGGATACTGCGTAACTATTGTCATTAGTATAAGAGTTAAACTGGCCAAACTGACCATCTAAAGCTGTTTTTGGAATATCAATCGAAGCTCCTTTAAGAGCTCTTTTTCCGGCGATCGAAAAAGAAGCAGATTTGATTGCAAGGTTGCTATCCAATGCTGTCTGGATAGCTTCGTGCAAATTCATTCTTCGGGTAGGTTGTCCGCTTACGGTATTTAAGAATGAGGTTCCTAAAAGCAGAAGAAAAACTAATGATTGCTTAAACCCGATTTTTCTTCTAAGCCTCTGCTTTGTGCCTCCCGTTGAAAAAATTACATAAAAAACAGGCAGGATAATCAATGTCAGAAGGGTTGCAGTTATAAGTCCGCCTATAACAACTGTAGCAAGAGGTTTTTGTACTTCGGCGCCCGCGGAGGTCGAGAGAGCCATTGGAAGAAATCCCAGGGAGGCTACCGCGGCAGTCATTATCACAGGGCGCAACCGGATATGGAGTCCTTTCAATACACGTTGGGATATATCAGTAATTCCTTCTTTTTCGAGCCGGTTAAATTCGGCAATCAGAACAATTCCATTAAGTACAGCAACCCCGAACAAAGCAATAAAACCCACTCCTGCTGAGATGGAAAAATTCATTCCCCTAAGCGAAAGAGCGAGAACACCTCCTATGGCCGACATTGGGACACACGAAAAAATTAAAAGTGATTGTTTCACTGAATTAAATGTAAAATAAAGCAGTACGAAGATTAAAAGAAGTGCTATCGGAACTGCAATTGAAAGTCTTTTTTGCGCCGCCTCCAGGTTTTTAAACTGACCTCCATAGGCAATATAATAGCCTGTAGGAAGTTTTATTTTCTCATCTACCCGGGTTTTAACATCATTAATTACGCTTTGGATATCCCGCCCTCTCACATTAAATCCAATAGTGATCCTGCGTTTTGTATCCTCCCTTGAGACCTGGGCAGGTCCTGATTTCACTGAAATGTCTGCAACCAGTTCAAATGGGATCTGATTTCCATCAGGCAGCGCTACTGTCAGGTTCTTTATATCGTCAAGGTTTTTTCGATAATCTTTATCGAGACGTACAACCAGACCAAATCGTTTTTCTTCATCAAATACGACCCCGGCCTGACTACCGGCAAAAGCAGATCGCAGTACACGGTTTACGTCCTCAATTGAAAGGCCATACTGAGCAAGCCTGTCGCGGTTATACTCAACCTGTATCTGGGCAAGACCGGTAACTTTCTCGACGTTAATATCCTGAACACCGGCTATAGTCTGAATGATCTCTTCAACTTCAGCAGCTTTTTCCGCAAGTATAGTCAGGTCATCCCCAAATATTTTAATTGCAATATCCTGTTTTGAGCCAGACATTAATTCATTGAATCTCATCTGAATAGGTTGCTGAAATTCGAACTTGACACCAGCCAGTACTACAAGTTTTTCCTCCATCTTTGCAACAAGCTCGTCCCTGGTAGTGGCAGAAACCCATTCACTTTTATCTTTCAAAGTTATAATGTAATCACCTGTTTCCATTGGTGTTGGATCAGTAGGTATCTCCCCTGCTCCGATCTTGCAAACAGCATGTTTAATCTCAGGGAAATTCTCAAGTAAAATTTTATTTGCCATAATCACTTTATCAATAGTATTGGAAAGTGATCCTCCCTGAAGAGTCATTACGCCTGAAGCCAGATCTCCTTCTTCGAGTTGTGGAATAAATTCACCGCCTAAGCGGCTGAACAGGAAAAGGCTGAACAGAAAAAGCGCAACTGCCGATACAGAAACCAGAAATTTCCGTTTCAGGGCAAATGCAATTGCCGGATCAAAGACTCTTCGCGACCAATCCATAATCTGGTCAGAAAAACCCGGTTTGTGTTCTGTTTTCTTACTCAGGAACAATGCCGAGGCCATCGGAACATAGGTAAGCGATAGAATTGCAGCCCCGAAAAGTGCAAAAGTAACTACCTGTGCCATAGGACGGAACATTTTACCTTCGATTCCCACAAGTGCCATTATCGGTAAATAAACAATCAGGATAATTATCTGACCAAATGTTGCTGAGCTCATCATCCTTTTGGCAGAATCAAGTACATTTTCATCCATCTGTGACTGAGATAGAACTGCTACTCCAGGGTGATGGTGCCTGCTCAGAGAAATTCTGTGAACAACACTTTCAACTATAATAACTGCACCATCAACTATAAGTCCAAAGTCAATAGCGCCGAGACTCATCAGGTTACCCGAAACCCCGAAAAGATTCATCATGGAAACAGCAAATAACATGGCAAGAGGAATTACTGAAGCTACAATCAGCCCCGCCCTCATATTTCCAAGCAGAATAACCAGGATAAATATGACGATTAATGCACCTTCAATAAGGTTTCTTGAAACTGTTCCAATAGATCTTCCTACCAAATCAGACCTGTTAAGGTATGGTTCTATTTTTACTTCTTTGGGTAATGATTTTTGTATCGATTCAATTCTGCTGGCGACATTTTCGATTACCTCATGGGCATTTGCACCTTTCAGCATCATTACCACTCCTCCGACCGCTTCGGTTGTATCCACAACCAATGCCCCGTAGCGGGTAGCACTGCCAAACTGAACCGTTGCAATGTCCCTGATTAAAACAGGAATGCCTGTACTATTTGTTTTTACTACAATTTTTTCAATATCATCAATTGTTTTAACCAGGCCTATACCCCTTATAAAATATGCATTTGGCTTTTTATCGATATAAGCGCTTCCGGTGTTTTCATTATTTTTTTCAAGAGCAGTAAAAATATCTGTAAGAGTAAGTTTCATTCCCCTGAGCCTTTCAGGATTTACTGCTATTTCATACTGTTTTACAAAACCGCCATAACTGTTTATATCTGCAACACCCGGAGTGCCAAGCATTTCTCTGCGTATTACCCAATCCTGTAATGTCCTAAGCTCCATAGGATTATATTCTTTTTCATAACCCTTTTTCACAGCAAGACGATATTGGAATATTTCGCCCAGCCCTGTGGAGATCGGAGCAAGAGAAATCTGGGCCAGTCCCGGGGGGATGACCTCTTCAGCTTCTTTCAGACGTTCGCTAAGTTGCTGCCTGGCCCAATAAACATCAACCCCGTCTTCAAATACCACAGTAATTACTGACAAGCCCAAACGAGATATCGACCTGAGCTCAATTATGTCTGGTATATTGGCGACCGCAACTTCTATTGGTGCGGTTATGAAACTTTCAACTTCCTGTACTGCCAGTGAAGGGGCAAGTGAAATGACCTGCACCTGGTTATTTGTAATATCCGGAATAGCATCTATCGGGAGCTTTGTTAACGAGTAGGCGCCCCAACCGATAAGAGCCAGTACGAATAATCCGATTATGAATTTATTTCTTATTGAAAATGTGATAATTCGATCTATCATTACCTGGAAATAATTTTAAGGTTTGAAATCATTTGGGATATTAAGGTAAAAACTTCAGGAGTTTATAGTTATAAACTAAAAACATGCGTTTGCGGATAGTCTCTGATATCCACAATCAACATTGCATTGATGAAGCAATTAACTTAAAGCCGGGGGAGCTCTTAGAAAGAATAAATCTGAAGTTTCAGAAATAAAAAGGATATCCGTAATATCATAAATTGTTGATTCCAGGATAAATAGCTGAAGTCTGGTTTCATTAGATACAGCATCAGTTACAAAAAAGTTATAATGTAAATTCCCGGATACTATCAGGTTTGAAGACTTTTCAGATGTAAGGTCATTACAGGCATGACAATGAACAGGGAAGCCTGCCGGATGATGAGTTTTATCTTTTGAAGCAGGACAAGTATCTTTCTGACTGATAAATGAATCCAATGGATGATGGTCATGAGGGATTATCATATGAGCCATTATTGCCAATCCGGCAATGAAGAGTAAAACAACTTGTATTTTCCTGATGATCCTGTTCATGATAAAAAAAGCCTTCTGGCTTTAATAGGACAAATATAATTATTAAATCAATTAATCTGAATAAAAAATCCAAATGAGCCATTGAGTATTATTAGTGTACCATGACGGAAGTAAAAAACCCGGCAGTTAATGTGCCAGGCTCTGATATCTGGTTTCCATATATATCTATACAATAATTTTTGTTATCAGGTTCGTAATGCTGGTTTTAATGGCATCAAAGGGTTTATCATCTTTGGTAATATCCTGTTCAACAAACATATGTTTCATTCCTGCAATATCTTTTGCCGCGAGAATTTCTTTAAAATTAATTAACCCTTCACCTACGGGGACAAAATCAGAGACTCCGTTTGTTGTAAAGATCGGATCCTGTTTTGTTGCCATATCTTTCATATGGAAAAGCTGGAACCTTCCAGGATATTTTTTGAACAATTCAACAGGATTCTGTCCCGCTTTCATCGTCCAGAAAAGGTCAAGTTCCATAGTTATAAGCTCTTTGTCCAGTTCTACCATGAAAACGTCAAAATATGGAATCTTGCCTTCAACAGTATCAAATTCAAAATTGTGATTATGATATCCAAACCGGATACCATTTCTTTTCGTTATTGCTCCAACCTGGTTCCAGTGAGCAGCCATTTTCTGATAACCGGCAATACTATGCCGATCTTTTTCTTCTACCCATGGCTGCATACAATATTTTGCACCAAGAATTGCATGATCATCAGCCAGCTTCTTAGCATAATCCACAGGATCGCCGGGTATCTCAACCTGTGTATGACTGCTTAGTATTTCCATACCCAGGTCATTAACCATTTTTCTAAACTCAACAGGTTTGATTCCATAAAACATTCCATTTTCATAACCGGCCAGTTCCAGGTATTTAAAACCTATATCAGAAACTTTTTTCAGAGATCCGGGAACATCCATATTCATTGCTTCGCGGATAGTATATAACTGAAGTCCAATACCAAACGATTTGGGATCGGCCTGATTTATTAATGAAGAAGTACCCAACCCTGTCTTAAACATGCCCTTTGAAAGTACTACAGCGCCCATAGCACCGGTAGCAGATAATCTCAGGAAATCCCTTCTGGTCTGTTTTGTTTTCATTTCAAAATGTTTTAATTTTATACATCATAAATAACCGCCTGAATAACACAAATTTCAGTTAATAAAATTATTACAATACCTTTAATTATTTATTTAACCTTTGAATTTCTATTCATTACTAAAAGAACAATACACATTGTGAATTGTTTTGATCTGGCAGGATTAACCATCAAAACAGCTAAAACAGGAAAATTGAATCAATTAATTACTACCTCCGACGGATCACATACAATATATATTCCTGAGATGAATGAACATTATCATTCAATTCATGGCGCAGTTCAGGAATCAACGTATATTTTCATCAATAGCGGATTTGACTATTGTAAAGCTGACCCTCTGAATATTTATGAGGTTGGGTTTGGTACCGGTTTGAATGCTCTGCTCACTGCTCTTAAAAGCCGTGTAGGAGAAAGGCCGGTCAATTATACTACAATCGAAAAATATCCTATTTCTAAAGATATGATCAGATCATTGAATCATTATCAATTTGCCGGCAAAGATGGAAAAGAAATTTCTGACCTGATCCATTCCTCACTCTGGGATGTAAATGTGAATATCTGTCATAATTTCAATCTGAAGAAAATTAAGGCAGATTTTACATCAAAATCGCCTGAAGGTACTTATGATCTTATCTATTTTGATGCATTCGGTCCTGACAAACAACCGGAAATGTGGACAAAGGAGTTGTTTGCCGGTATTGCTGCAATGACAAAAAAAAACGGAGTTTTCGTTACATACTCCGCAAAAGGTGAGGTAAAAAGAAATCTGAAAGCCTGTGGATTTGAAGTTACGTTGTTACCGGGACCTCCGGGGAAAAGGCAGATAATTAGAGCCATTAAAAATTAAAATTAATTTTCCAATGGTATCTTTGCTTACCTCAAAGTATTATCTTAGCGGAAATTTAAAATTTAAATAAATATCGTATGAAAATCAAGGGAATAATTGTTATGATCGCTGTAATAGCCTTAATGCTTGGCTCTTGCGGCAAGAGTTCGCTTAAAAATGTAAAACTTGCAACTAAAGAAGATTCACTATCCTATGCTTTCGGTATAGTAAATTATAATGCCCTTACGCAAGATAGTCTGATGCTCGATCCAATGATTGTAGCTAAAGCAATGCTTGATGGGAAAGAGAAGAAAACATTAATGGCCGATGATATTGCCCGCGCCTATATTATGTCTTTCATCAGTAAGCGTGAGGCTTTTAAGGCTGATAAAAAAGCATCTCTCGACAAAGAGGTTTTTAAGGAATATATTGCACAAAATGAAGCTTTCCTAGTTAAAAATAAAGAAAAAGCAGGTGTAACTTCCACTGCAAGCGGGCTTCAGTACGAAGTAATAAAAATGGGTTCAGGACCAAAACCAACTGCACAAAACACTGTAAAGGTTCATTATGTAGGAACACTTATTGATGGCACTGAGTTCGATTCTTCAATTAAAAGGAAGGAACCTGCACAATTTCCTGTTTCAGGTGTTATTCCAGGTTGGACAGAAGCATTGCAACTTATGCCTGTTGGATCAAAGTTTAAACTCTACCTGCCACAATCAATTGCTTATGGTGCAACTGGCGCAGGCGAAATTATCAAACCTTTTTCTACACTTGTCTTTGAAGTTGAGCTTCTTGAAATTGTAAAATAAGATGACTACAGCTGAAATACAAACTCCAAAAGGAACTATGAAGGTCAGCTTCTTTGAAGATGACGCTCCTGTAACTGTGGAGAACTTTATTACTCTGGCAAAAAAGGGTTACTACGACGGACTGGCCTTTCATAGAGTTATTCCGGACTTTGTAATCCAGGGAGGTTGCCCATTTTCAAAGGACATAAGCGATCCCAGAGTTGGTACAGGTGGTCCGGGATACAAGATAAATTGTGAACTTACCGGTGGCAATCAGTACCACGACAGAGGCGTACTTTCTATGGCTCATTCAGGAAGGAACACTGGCGGATCTCAGTTTTTTATCTGTCATAGCCGTACAAACACAAAACACCTCGACAAACAACATACCTGCTTCGGAAAAGTATATGAAGGCCTTGATGTCATTGACCAGATAAATCAGGGTGATAAAATTGAAAAGATAATCATTCACGAAGAATAGAGAAAAATGGCATTTGAAATTACCGGAAAAGTTATCGATATCTCTCCTGTTAATCAGGTAAGCGACAAATTTAAAAAACGTGAGTTTGTCATTGAGAAGAAGGAGACGGGCGGAGCTGCGGTTTTTATTGACTATATCAAGTTCCAGCTTATTCAGGATAAATGTGACCTGATCAACGAATCATTTTTAAATGAAGATGTTAAAATATGGTTTAACCTCAAAGGTAATAAATGGGAACGCGACGGGAAGATTAATTACTTTACCAATCTTGATGCCTGGAAAATTGAGAGGACAGCTTCATCCGGCAGGGATCAGATTGTTGAATCACATACGACCCTTGAGGACATTCCTCCTGAAAATGACGAGCTAAGCGATTTGCCATTCTGAAATAAAATCATTAAAAAAGGCTGTCCTTATTCCGGACAGCCTTTTTAAATTATTTAATAATCCCCTGCCCGACTGATAGTTATCGGAACTTACCCAATCGGAAGGGTGAACAATCAAGATTTCCTGTTATTCAGGAATGAATAGTGTAATAAAACATTATATGAAAACAAAAATTCTTTTTTTAGTTCTATTTACAATTCTTGCGATAACAGGCCGGTCACAGGTTTTATCTGATCCTGCAAAAACTAATCCAAACCAGATACAACTACCATACAACAGACTGATACAGCCGGCAGGTTTAAGGATTTATTTCGGCGACAAGTCCAGTGAGAACCATTCCCTGGATGCTGCATTGTCACCTGATGGCAGGTGGCTGGCTGTTGAAGAAAGATACAGTGTTGTCCTAATAAGTACCCTGGAAAAAAGAGTAGTATATATCCTTAACAATAATACTCATGCTGATCTGATGGGTGGCATGAATACATACTCCGGTATCACCTGGCATAAAGGGAAAACGGGAATGGAACTGTACTGGAGCGCAATTGGAAGAAACAACCGTTCATTTGTTGTTTCAGCCACCTGGAATGGAACAAAAGCTGAATTCGCAGGATTTCTGGAATATAAAATCCAACCACCTGCCGCATTAGCTCTGCCTAATGAACTTCTGATAAAGAAAGAAGCATCCGGGGAATTTCTTTATGTTGTTTTAAATGGAAATAATAAAGTGATAAAACAGAATCTGATTTCAGGTGACACAATCTGGGTGGCAGATCCAGGTGTTGCACCTTATGGTCTTACTATGGCTTCAGGTAAACTGTATGTAACAAACTGGGCAGGCAGACATCCTGAGAAGGATGATAAAGAGGTTGCAGGTGTACCCTGGGGACTTGCCAGAGTTAATAACGCTGCCGGAGGTGCGACCAGGGAAGGAAGTGTAACAATAATTGATCCTGCCAATGGTAAGATAATTAAAGAATTAGTGGTCGGACTTCATCCCAATGAGATTATAAGTGATAAAACCGGAACGTTTGTATATATCACTAATTCAAACAGTGATAATGTTTCTGTTATTAATACAGCTAAGGATGAAATCTCGGAAACAATAAGTGTAAGGCTCCAGCCAGAGATAAATCCGTTTTTCGGTGATTCTCCGAATGGTCTCTGCCTTTCAGAAAATGGGAAAATACTTTATGTTGCAAACGGAATGGATAATGCACTTGCAGTAATACAACTGGGAAAAAATGCTACGGTGAAAGCCTCATTAACAGAGAGTATAGTTACAGGGTTCATACCTACCGGAGCGTATCCGTCATCTGTAAGTTTACTGAATAACAGATATCTGTTTGTTTGTAACCTGGAGGCTTCAGGTGTAAGATTAGGCTTTACAGACAAAAATACGAAAAACCAGGTATATAACTCGCATCATATGCTTGCTTCAGTATCGGTTATTCCTGTTCCGGGAAAACAAAACCTTAAAGCATATACTGATACAGTCATTGCTGTTAATGATCTCTCAAGAGCAACATTAGCCAGAGAAAAACCAAGAAAATCAGCTGAACCAAAACCAGTTCCGGACAGAATCGGGGAACCATCGCTATTTAAACATGTTGTCTACATAATTAAAGAAAACAGAACTTATGACCAGATTCTGGGTGACATGAAACAGGGTAATGGCGATCCGGGATTATGTACGTACGGAGCTGAAATTACACCAAATACTCATAAGCTTTCTGAAGAGTTTATGCTTCTTGATAACTTTTATGCCTCAGGAAAATGTTCAGCTGAAGGACACCAGTGGACAGATGCCTCAATTGTTACTGATTATATTGAAAAAAACATGAGAGCCTGGTTCAGAAGCTATCCACATGTTCAAACTGATGCTCTTGTCTATGCTCCAACAGGCTTCATCTGGGATAATGCAATAAGTCATGGAAGGTCGGCAAAAATTTATGGAGAAGCATCATTACCTGTTATGGATGAAAAACTGACATGGAGCGATATCTACACAATGTATAAAAACGGAGAAAAGGTTGAGTTTAGCAATTCTACAACTATTGACCCTGTCAGGAATATTCTCAGCCAGACATATCCATCGTTCGGCAACCATAAGTTTTCCGATGCTATGAGGGCTGATGCATTAATCAAAGAACTGAATGATTTTGAGTCCATGAAGGGAGATCAGCTTCCTGACCTGATGGTTGTTGCATTACCTAATGATCATACCACCGGGATCCGGCCGGGATATCCGACACCCAGGGCATTTATCGCCGATAATGATTACGCCCTCGGCAGGATTGTAGAGGCATTTTCCAAAAGCAGGTTCTGGGAAAACACTGTTATTTTTGTTGTCGAAGACGATTCACAGAGTGGATGGGACCATGTTTCTGCTTATCGCACAGTAAGTCTGGTAATTAGCCCGTACTCAAGATTAAAATCAGTCATACATACCTTTTACACTCAGCCATCAATGGTAAGGACTATCGAACAGATTCTTGGTTTGCCACCCATGAATATTCAGGATGCCATAGCGAATCCTATGACTGATTGTTTTACATCCAGGGCCGATATGACTCCATACAAAGCACTTCCGAATAATATTCCTCTTGATGAGGTAACGCCACCACTTGCATCACTCACAGGAAAAATGCTGCATTATGCAAAAAAGAGTATGCTTCCTGAATTCGATGGTGTAGATTCAGGGAATGATGATCTGCTTAACAGGATCCTCTGGTATGCAGCAAAAGGGGACTCTCCGTATCCTTCAAAATATGCAGGTAATGAAAGTAATGATACTGACAATGATTAATATTTCATACTCGATAAATATATAATATGATCAATCCACTTCTCCAGAAATGGCAAACACCGTTTGAAACGCCTCCATTTCATATAATTGAAACAATTCATTTCAAACCAGCTATTGAAGGGGCCATTAACCTGGCAACAAAAGAGATTAAAGCTATAGCAGAGAATTCTGATGTTCCATCTTTTGACAATACAGTAGCGGCCCTTGACAGGGCAGGTGAAACTCTTGGAAAAATTACTTCAGTCCTGTTCAACCTGAATAGTGCTGATACAAATAAGGGACTTCAGGAAGCTGCACAGAAAGTATCGCCATTGCTTACCCGATTCTCAAATGATATTACCCTGAATACAAAATTATTCGATCGGGTATTTAAGATTTTTGAAAATAAAGAGAATTCAGGGCTTACCATTGAACAAAAAATTCTTGTTGAGAGAAAGTACCGGAACTTTCTTCTTGGAGGCGCTGGTCTGAAGGATGATGAGAAGAAAAGATTCAGGGAGATATCTGAAGAACTCTCAACGCTTTCCCTGAAATTTGAAGAGAATGTGCTTGAGGAGACAAATTCATGGGTACTTAATATTAATGATAAGAGTGAACTGGAAGGATTGCCCGAAAGCTTAGTTGAGCTGGCCTCAATTGAAGCAGAGAGAAGAGAGAAGCCGGGATGGGTTTTTACCCTTAATTCTCCCAGCTATATTCCGTTCATGCAGTACTCGGAAAGACGTGATCTACGTGAAAGAATGCTCAGAGCATATTCATCGCGTGCATTCAGGGGAAATGAATCCGATAACCGTGATTACGTTTTGAAAATTGCAAATCTTCGTCTTGAAATTGCAAAAATGCTCGGGTTTAAGAATTTTGCTGAAATGGTACTCGGCGACCGTATGGCTGAAACACCGGATAAAGTGGCTAAATTTCTTGAAGACTTGTTTTCAGCTTCAAAACATGCAGCTTTAAGTAACTTTGATAATATCAGGAGTTTTGCTAAAGAATACGGGTTTACCGGTGAGATTGAAAGATGGGATTGGGCATTTTATTCTGAAAAACTCAAAAAGAAATTGTATGACATAGACGATGAGGTTCTAAAACCATACTTTCCTCTGGAAAAAGTTGAAGCTGCTGTTTTCAATCTTGCAACAACTCTTTATGGAATAAGGTTCTCTATCAACAATTCAATTCCTGTTTATCATCCTGAAGTGAAATGTTTTGAAGTACATGATAAGGATGGTTCTTTTCTTGCTATCCTATACATTGATTATCATCCTCGTCCCGGGAAAGGTGGTGGGGCATGGATGACGAGTTACAGGGATCAGCGGAAAGAAAATGGCATCGAGGTCAGACCAATTATCTCAATTGTAGCAAATTTCACAAGACCAACGGAAACGCGTCCTTCTCTCCTCTCGTTTAATGAGGTTACCACTTTCCTTCATGAATTCGGCCACTCTTTGCATGGTATGTTAACAAAATGCACCTATGAAAGTCTTTCAGGTACAAGCGTTGCCCGCGACTTCGTGGAATTACCATCGCAGTTCATGGAAAACTTCGCTTTCGAAAAGAAATGGCTTGATACATGGGCTACCCATTATGCGACCGGTGAAAAGCTTTCCGATGAGATTATCAGCAAAATAAAAGAAGCGGCTGTATTTAATGAAGGTTATGCATGTTACAGACAATTAAGCTTTGCTTTCCTGGATATGGCATGGCATACTATCACTAAACAGGTCGATGGAGATATTTCTGATTTTGAATCTGAGGCAATGTCAAAAACTCAATTGTTTCCTCCGGTTGAAGGGTTAAACATTAGCGCTTCTTTTGCGCATATATTCAGTGGCGGGTATGCTGCAGCATACTATGGTTATAAATGGTCAGAAGTTCTTGATGCAGATGCATTCAGCTATTTCACCGAAACCGGAATATTTAATCAGGAAACAGCAAATTCATTCAGGAAGAACATCCTGGAGAAGGGAGGAACAGAGAAACCGCAGGATCTTTATAACAGGTTCCGCGGAAAAAAACCCTCCCTTGAGGCCTTTCTGAAACGCGGCGGACTTAAATAAAAATCTCTTCATTCATACAAAAAAGAACAGGGTATACAAAGGGGTCATTATAGGTTTCTCTTAAAACTTGAGTTATATTTACGTTGTACTAAAGTAGAATTCATTCTTAGCACATCATAGTATCTATCAACACATTAACTCCATCGATATGATTCTCTTTTTTGAAGGCACTTCCAAAAATATAATTGCAGCAGACACATCTGAAAAACTTTCGAAAAATGATGTTGAAAAACTATCATGGCTCTTCGGTGAAGCCAGTCTGATCGCAACAGATGAGATTGAAGGTGTTTATACAGGCCCCAGAAAAGAGATGATTACACCATGGAGCACAAATGCTGTCGAAATAACCCAGAATATGGGGATTATCGGGATAAAGAGAATAGAAGAATTTCAACTGGCTAAATCGGCCAGTCACGAATACGATCCAATGCTCCAGGCTTTATATAAAGGCCTTGGTCAGAACTTGTTCACAATTGATAAACTTCCTGATCCTGTCTTTTATATTGATGATATTAAACAGTACAATCGTAAAGAGGGACTGGCGCTTAATGATGAAGAAATAGAATATCTTAATAAATTAAGAGAATCAATAGGCCGAAAACTTACAGACAGTGAGGTGTTTGGATTCTCTCAGGTTAATTCAGAACACTGCCGTCATAAAATCTTCAACGGAACATTCGTTCTTTCGGGGAAAGAAAAAGCGGATACTCTTTTCCAAATGATTAAGCTAACCACTAAGACCAATCCAAATAAGGTTGTCTCTGCATATAAAGATAATTGCGCATTTGTGCAGGGACCGGTAGTGGAACAATTTGCACCAACTACTCAGGACAAAGCCGACTACTTCGCCATAACAGACTATGAATCTGTTCTTTCCATTAAAGCAGAAACACATAATTTCCCGACAACCGTTGAACCGTTTAATGGCGCTTCTACCGGAACAGGTGGCGAGATACGGGACCGTATTGCAGGTGGTAAAGGAGCATTCCCTATTGCCGGCACCGCGGTTTATATGACGTCGTATCCAAGACCCGATGGTGAACGTCCCTGGGAAAAAGCAACGAAGGAGAGACCCTGGCTTTACCAGACCCCTGAAGATATCTTAATTAAAGCATCCAATGGGGCAAGTGATTTCGGAAATAAATTCGGTCAGCCATTGATCTGCGGTTCGGTCTTTACATTCGAACATTTTGAAAACCTGAAAAAATTCGGCTACGATAAGGTTATAATGATGGCCGGAGGTATTGGTATAGGTAAAAAGAAGGATTGCGAAAAGAATACTCCTGAAAAAGGTGACATTATTGTTTTGCTTGGAGGAGATAATTACAGGATTGGAATGGGTGGCGGAGCAGTTTCTTCAGTAGACACAGGCAAGTTTGACAGTTCAATAGAACTTAATGCCGTTCAGAGAGCAAATCCTGAGATGCAGAAAAGAGTCTATAATGCAATCAGGGCATTGAGTGAATCTGAAAACAATCCGATTGTTTCTATCCACGACCATGGTGCCGGAGGACATCTTAACTGTTTGTCGGAACTTGTTGAAGCAACCGGAGGTAAAATTGATGTAAGTAAATTACCTGTTGGGGATCCTACTCTGTCGGCACGAGAGATAATAGGAAATGAGTCGCAGGAGCGTATGGGGCTGGTAATGAGAAAGATTGATGTAGATACATTGAAAAAGATTGCTGAGAGAGAAAGAGCGCCAATATATATAATAGGTGAGGTCACAGGTGATATGCAGTTTACCCTTGAAAATCCGGTGACTAAAGAAAAACCCATTGACCTGGCACTTTCATCGCTTTTCGGGGATCCTCCAAAAACTATTATGAACGACATAATAGTCGCTAATAATTACAAAAAACTGGAATATTCAGTTCAAAAAATATATGAATATGCCGAGCAGGTTCTTCAGATTGAAGAGGTTGCATGCAAGGACTGGCTTACCAATAAAGTGGACCGGTCGGTTACGGGCAGGCTTGCCAAACAGCAATGTGCAGGTCCTTTACAGCTGCCACTGAATAATCTGGGAGCAATTGCCCTTGACTACAGAGGCAAAAAGGGAATGGCAACTTCTATAGGTCATGCTCCGGCAGCAGGTCTTGTCGACCCCGCGGCTGGTTCGGTATTATCAATAGCTGAAGCCCTTACAAATATAATTTGGGCTCCGCTTTCTGACAAATTAAAAAGTGTTTCCCTTTCTGCAAACTGGATGTGGCCATGCAAAAATCCGGGGGAAGACGCGAGGCTTTATTCAGCTGTTAAGGCAGCCAGCGACTTTGCTATAGCGCTCGGTATCAATATACCGACAGGAAAGGACAGTCTGTCAATGACTCAGAAATACAATGATGAGGTTGTTTATTCACCCGGAACGGTTATAATTTCAGCTTCAGGCGAGATAAATAATATCAGAAAAATCATTGAGCCGGTACTGGTCAATGATCCTGATACGAGTCTGCTTTACATAGATATGAGTCGCGATAGCTTCAAACCCGGAGGCAGCAGCTTTGGCCAGATTCTGAACAGATTAGGCGATGAAGTTCCAACTGTTCAGGACCCGTTATATTTCAGGGATGTGTTTGATACGATTCAGGGACTTATTTTAAATGACAAAATCCTTTCCGGGCATGATATCTCTGCAGGCGGAATGCTGACAACAATGCTCGAAATGTGTTTCTCAAACACAACCGGAGGGATTACAGTTAACCTGACGGAGCTTAACGAAAATGATACCGTAAAGATACTTTTCAGTCAGAATCCGGGAATAATAATTCAGGTAAAAGAAGAGGATGAAGTGGCTGAAATTCTTTTGGAAAACGGAATATCATATTTTTCCATTGGTCACCCTGCTGATGATAGAACCCTGTTTGTGACTAACAACACTGAAATATTCAAATTTGATATTGATCTGCTTCGTGATAAATGGTTCAGAACATCCTATCTTCTCGATTGCCGGCAATCGGGTTCCGAACTGGCTCTTGAAAGATTTGAAAACTATAAAAATCATGAATTGAAGATCATTACAAATGATTTTAAAGGAACTTTTAAATCTCTGTCCATCTCTCCCGACAGAAGAACAAGATCGGGTGTCAGGGCTGCAATAATCAGAGAAAAAGGGGTAAACGGTGACAGGGAAATGGCGTATGCACTCTACCTGGCAGGCTTTGATGTAAAAGATGTTCACATGACCGACCTGATAACCGGGAGGGAAACACTTGAGGATATAAACCTGATAGCTTTCGTAGGTGGTTTTTCAAATTCCGATGTTTTGGGATCTGCCAAGGGGTGGGCTGGTGCTTTCAGATATAATGAAAAAGCCCGGATCGCACTTGAAAAATTCTACAAAAGAACTGATACTTTATCACTTGGGGTATGTAACGGATGCCAGCTCATGGTTGAACTGGGACTTGTATACCCCGATCATGAATTGAGACCCAAACTCCTCCTTAATAAGTCGCATAAATTTGAATCAGGTTTTATCGGAGTAAAAATTCTGCAGAATCAGTCAATTATGCTTGGCAATATGACTGGTATGGAGTTAGGAATATGGGTAGCCCATGGTGAGGGACAATTTACTTTGCCATACCCTGAAGAAAAATATCAGATCCCGTTAAAATTCAGCAGGCACACATATCCTGCCAATCCAAATGGTTCAGATTACGATGTTGCCGGACTATGTTCAGAAGATGGACGTCATCTTGTAATGATGCCACATCTGGAAAGGGCATATTTCCCATGGCAGTGCGGATTTTATCCTGCAGACAAAAAGAATGATGAAGTAACACCATGGATCAAAGCATTTAATAACGCTAGAGAATGGATAATAACGAAGATACAGGAAAATAAATGATCCAACCAGGGTGATTTGTTGTACAAGAATCTCTTTATAGCTATAATCAGCGCGTAACAGGAGTCAGAAAAACAGAGATTAATTTAGAATCCTCAGTAACAGAAGATTCATTTTTTTTAAAATCTTTCGGGATAATTTTTTCACTTATCACCTGGATATTGAAGACGCCTGTATCCTGAATATAAAGTGAACCCATAAAAGAATCAGCCCTGAAATAAGGATATGCAACATCACTTGAGTTATGAACTATTTTGTCACATTCAGGCCTGGTTTCGAGTCTGTTATCAAGAATACTAAGCATAACTTTATTATGATAATTAAGGTTTGTGGTGTCCCTGGTAGCACTTGATAGCCAAACATTAAATCGTCCCGATTTGGAAACGACAACATTCCATTCAGCCGTATTACTTGCAGGATTCACCATATCGTGATAACAATCAGCTTTATCGACTTTTAAAGAAATAGTTCCATCCTTTGACTGCAAAATTTTATTTTGCACGAATTTAGGTTTTGTATCCTTCTGCTCACCTGTATTACTGCACGAGTATAATAGAGTTATCCCCACAACTATCAACAACAAAAATAAATTTCTAATCATCGTAAGCAATGTTGGTTTAGAATTATGCTGCAATAATAACGATGTAAAAACAATTTCAGTATGATAATTGCTTAAAAAAACATTAAAAATAAAAAAATATAATAATTATCTTAGAATAGTATAGGGAGTACTTAGTTTCTTTATACTATCAATCACACCATCAATACGAACCCAGTATACTTGAACTCAAAGAAAATGCAACTATAGGCGCAATCAAAGAAAATTATGATAAGCGGTCGGATAATGTGATAAGTGGGATATCTGGATTGAAAAAGTGACTTATTTATTATCAGCGAATAATGATTCGTAAGGTATCTTCATTTTGTCATGAAGGTTTCGTATCATCCTGAGATTCAATTTTCTTTTGCGATTAAAAATCTCTGAAACTCTACTTTTGTGTCCTATAATTTTAGCCAAATCATTATTGTCCATATTCATCTGCTCCATTCTAAATTTGATCGCTTCAATCGGATCTGGTGCTTCAATTGGATAATGTTCGTCTTCGTATTTTTCTACCAGCAATCCTAATATGTCGGCTTCATCACCTTCAGGTGTATCTGCCGGAGAATCAAATACAACTTCGAGTCTTTTCAGAGCTTTAGTGTATTCATCTTCTGTTTTTAATACTTTCAATTTCATTTTATTTAAATTTTGTCAGCATCTTGTTTATCATATTCTGCATGGGTACCGATGAATCTGATAAACACCCATCTTCTAGAATAGTTGATCTGAACAATCAATCTGTATTTGTTTCCACATATATTAAATATTACTCTACCACTTTTGAGAATACTTGCTCTTGGATACTCAGATTTTATGTCACCTGGAGTAGTCCAAATAGCTTTTGATGCTTCTTTATACCATGATTTAAGTTGTTCTTCTGAATCATTTTGTCTTTCCCAAAACTCCCGGAGTATCTTTTTTGCAATTACTCTCATCTGTTTCTTAATATCAAGGACAAAGATATTAAAAAGTTACCAACTTGGTAAATAGAGAGAATTTTATTTGCAGTCAGCATTAATATTAACTGGCGTGTAGTCGAAGAAATATATTGATTAATATGTTGCGAGGATGTCTTTCAGGCGATTTTCTTCACCACCAATACTCCAGGCAAACTTTTTAGTCGCGGCACCTACATAT
>JANYJP010000038.1 GCA_025358455.1 Bacteroidales bacterium | reverse complement strand
TAATAATTTTTAATTTACCGATTACACTTTCAATTTCTTCCACTGAAATTGAACCATGCCGATAAAGGATTGGCTGATTATTTTGAAATCCAATTATTGTAGATTCTAAACCTTTTTGGCAGTTAGAGTTCCCAACCACCCTGTTACATTATCGCTTTTAGAACAACTTAATTTCCCTCTTGCAGCACCAAGTGCAAATCCATTTGGTTCTATAAGTCCTACAAGTGCAGAACATGTTTATACATATTTTAAAGATAAATTATCGCTCATTTTAGATGGTGGAATCTGTCAAAAAGGTTTAGAATCTACAATAATTGGATTTCAAAATAATCAGCCAATCCTTTATCGGCATGGTTCAATTTCAGTGGAAGAAATTGAAAGTGTAATCGGTAAATTAAAAATTATTACTAAAAATGAAACCACTCCCGATGCTCCCGGAATGCTTTCAAAACATTATGCACCCATTACAAAAACATTTCTTGCCAATGATGTTAATGAATTAATTAAAAATCATTCAGGCAAAAAAATCGGGCTGTTATTATTTGACCAAAAAATAACTGATGCAACTATTCTGTATCAGGAAATTCTTTCTGCAACAAGCAATTTAGAGCAAGCCGCTTCAAATTTATATTCCGCGTTACATCGTTTAGACAAACTCAATTTGGATGTAATTATTGCTGAAAGATTCCCCGATGCAGGCTTGGGAAAAACCATAAACGACAGGTTAGAAAGAGCATCAAAATAATTTGAAAAAATTAGATAGCATGAGCAATAAACTTTGGAATATTTTATCGGTAAACATTTTGGCGATGATGTTTTTTTTATCACGGCAATGGCAGTCGCTTTCTATTAATAATTAAACAAACACATCAATGGATTTTCAAATTTTAAAATCAAATCTCACTAACCCCACTCTATTATTTTTTGTGCTGGGTGTTCTGGCTGTCATAATAAAAAGTGACCTTGAAATTCCTGCATCATCCAGCAAATTTATTTCTCTGTATTTATTGTTCTCCATTGGTTTTAAAGGCGGACAGGAGTTGGCACATAGTGGTTTTACCACTGAAATAATTTACTCATTATTATTCGGACTTGCGATTGCATCCATCATTCCGCTATACACATTTTTTATTCTCAAACGAAAAATGAGCATTAGTGATGCAGGTGCGGTGGCGGCTGCTTACGGCTCGGTAAGTGCAGTAACATTTATTGCAGCCGTTTCTTTTCTTGAAGCACAAAAAATAATTTTTGGCGGACACATGGTGGCAGTAATGGCTATGATGGAATCGCCTGCCATTATTATGGGAGTTATTTTGTTGATGAAATACGATGCCGGAAACCGCGGCGAAGGAAAATTAACCGAAACTATCAAACACTCTTTCACCAATGGAAGTGTGCTGATGATTTTAGGAAGTTTAATCATTGGCATTATTGCCGATACCAAACAGGCAGAAGGCATTAAACCATTTACCACCGATATTTTTAAAGGATTTCTTGCCATCTTTCTTTTAGAAATGGGAATGGTTACAGCAAACAGATTTTCTGCCTTTAAAAAATATGGATGGTTTGCCAGTGCGTTTGCTATTATCATTCCAATGATAAACGGATGCATCGTTGCTGCTGTTAGCGGAATGGTAACTCATGATGTCGGCAACCGATTCATTTTTGCTGTGCTTGCTGCAAGTGCTTCTTACATTGCTGTGCCTGCCGCCATGCGATTGGCAGCGCCCAAAGCCGACCCCGGACTTTATATTCCAATGGCATTGGGAATTACTTTTCCGTTTAACATTACGGTGGGCATGCCTCTTTACATGTTGATAGCTGCAAATACATAATATTATAAAACACTTTTGAAATTACTCTGACGACCACTTAAAATAGGAAAGCATTTTTAAATTGACATGGAAAAATTAGTTATATCAAATTTAAAACTCGGAATTATTGCAGGCGGTCAGCTTGCCAAAATGCTCATACAAGAGGCAAGCAAGTGGGATCTGACAACTTTTGTGCTTGATGAAGAAGAAAATTGTCCGGCAGGAGGCATCGCCTCTTTTTTCGTAAAAGGAAATCCATCCGATTACCATTCTGTTTACCGCTTCGGTAAAATGGTTGATGTATTGACATTTGAAATTGAAAACATAAATATTGATGCGCTGAAGCAACTGAAGTCAGAAGGATTAAGAATTTCTCCCGACCCCGAAATACTTGAGTTGATTCAAGACAAAGGATTGCAAAAAGAATTTTATCTGAAAAATAATATTCCGACTTCGCCATTTAAACTCTTCACTAACTCAAGTGAAATAAATATCAGCATTGATAACCATGAAACATCTTTTCCGTTTGTCCAGAAATTAAAAAAGGGAGGATACGATGGAAAAGGAGTAGCGGTTATTAATAATAAATCAGAGTTGCATAAATTGCTGCAAGGCGAATCAATCGTGGAAGATAAAATAGAAATAACAAAAGAAATATCTGTTATTGCTGCCCGAAATCTGAAAGGAGAAATAAAATGTTATCCTGTGGTTGAGATGATATTTGTCCCAAACGCCAACTTACTTGATAAATTAATTTGTCCTGCCACTATTACACACGAGCAAAACGGAAAGGCAATTCAAATAGCCACCAGCATTATTGAAGAATTGAATATGACGGGATTGCTTGCTGTGGAATTCTTTATAGATAGGAATGGTGATGTGATTGTAAATGAATCTGCACCAAGACCGCACAACAGCGGACATCATACAATTGAAAGTGTAATAACTTCCCAATTTGAACAACACCTTCGCGCAATTCTCAACCTGCCATTAGGAAGTACGCGGTTAAAAATGCCTGCCGTCATGGTTAACATTCTCGGTTCAGAAAGTTTTGAAGGAGCTGTGCGTTACGAAGGATTAACTGAAAGCATGGCAATAGAGGGGGTTAAAATTCACTTGTACGGAAAAAAAATTACGCGACCATTGCGGAAGATGGGACATGTAACTATTTTATCTTCCGATTTGGAAAGCGCTTTAATCAAAGCAGATAAAGTTAAACAACTGATAAAAGTAAAATCATGGGACAAAAAATTGTAAGCATTGTTATGGGTTCAGATTCAGATTTGCCGATAATGAAAGAAGCGGCAGAAATACTTCAGCAATTAGGTGTTGAATATGAGATGGACATTGTATCGGCACACCGCACCCCCAAAAAATTATTTGAGTTCGCTTCGCAGGCACATCTACGGGGCATTGAAGTGATAATAGCCGGAGCAGGAGGTGCGGCACACTTACCCGGAATGCTGGCAGCTATTTCTCCCTTGCCAATAATTGGTGTACCTATTAAATCAACGAATTCAATTGGCGGATGGGATTCCATACTTTCTATTCTGCAAATGCCGGGCGGTGTTCCTGTAGCTACTGTTGCGCTCAATGGCGCTAAGAATGCGGGGATACTTGCAGCACAGATTATTTCTGTTTTCGATAAAAATATCAGGAAGAAGATTATTGAATATAAAAACGCAATGCAGCAAAAGGTCTTAGATAAATCTTTGAAAAAGTAATTATTTTACTATTTATAGCAATTAAATCATTGCTGTCCGGTAAAACCGGAATATAGTTAATTATTCTTTTTACTTGTTTGATAATAACCTGCATTTTTTATATTTTCTAAAAGTAAGCTCTCTGCATTTCGGGGAAAAGCGAATTTTGATAAGCCTCTTTATCTTCTTCTACTATCTTTCGCCAACTACCCTTCCGGGTCTTCTAAGAAGCTGTATATATTGATATAGTTCATTAGCTGCTGCTTCTATTGTTTGGATCCGATATTCTTTCTTCGTCCAGCAAGCAAGGATCGTACACAAACACTACCTTGTCCTGGAAGAGGTAGATTGCATATTTACTTTTGTCTTTTTCCTTTTGTCTTTTATCTTATTTTTTCTATATTTGATATTGGTTTCCAGTTGTGCTAGTAAACTTATTATTATGTTAGTCAAAACATTTGCCAGTGCGGTTACTGGTATTGATGCTGTGACAGTGACCATCGAGGTCAACGTATCACGCGGTATCCAGTTTTTTCTTGTCGGGCTACCCGACAGTGCTGTAAGAGAGAGCCATCAGAGAATTGAATCGGCTCTTCGTGCACTCAACCTTCACTGGCCAGGAAAACAGGTGGTAATAAATATGGCGCCGGCAAGTATAAGGAAAGAGGGATCGGCATATGATCTTCCACTGGCTCTTGGTATCCTCGCAGCAGACGAAAAAGTAGCGAAGGAGGAAATAGAATCATATGTATTGATGGGAGAGTTATCTCTTGACGGTACTCTTAAGGCGGTTAAAGGAGTTCTTCCTATAGCTCTGAGGGCCAGGGAAGAAGGTTTTAAAGGGGTAATAGTGCCGGTAAAAAATGCCAGGGAAGCCGCGGTAGTAGATGGTCTGGATGTCTATGGAATGGTAAATTTGGGCGAAGTTGTTGATTTTTTCAACGGTACCCGGAAATTCAGCCCGGTTAAAGTTGATCTGCTTGAGATCTTTGCAAGTGATGCGAACAAATATGATGTTGATTTTTCAGATGTTCGTGGTCAGGAAAACGTTAAACGGGCATTGGAGGTAGCTGCAGCAGGCGGACATAATATTCTTATGATTGGTCCTCCCGGAGCTGGTAAAACTATGTTAGCCAAGAGATTACCGACTATTATTCCTCCTCTTACACTCGAAGAGGCTCTGGAGACAACGAAAATTCATTCTGTTGCCGGGAAAATTGATGACCATACTGCCCTGATGACTAAAAGACCATTCCGGTCACCTCATCATACAATATCAGATGTGGCCCTGGTTGGTGGAGGCACGTTCCCACAGCCTGGTGAAATTTCACTTGGACATAACGGAGTTTTATTTCTTGATGAGCTTCCTGAATTTAAACGGACCGTCCTGGAAGTTATGCGACAACCTCTTGAAGACAGAGTCATTACAATTTCGAGAGCAAAATCAACTGTTGATTACCCGGCAAGTTTTATGTTAGTTGCAAGTATGAATCCATGTCCCTGCGGATTTCATAATCACCCCGAAAAGGAATGTACGTGTTCACCCGGAATGGTACAAAAATATCTTAATAGAATATCTGGTCCATTACTGGATAGGATTGACATTCACATTGAGGTTGTTCCAGTCAATTACGACAAACTTACCGATTCAGGGAAAGTGGAACATTCGGTTGAGGTACGGGAGCGGGTAATAAAAGCAAGAGCTATTCAGGCAAAACGATTTGATTCTGTTAAAGGCGTTTATTCAAATGCGCAGATGTCATCGTCGATGCAACGAAAATACTGTCAGCTTGATGAATCAGGTGGAAGACTTCTGAAAACTGCAATGGATATAAGAGGCCTTTCGGCAAGGGCTTATGACCGGATACTTAAAGTAGCCCGGACGATAGCTGATCTTGGTGATTCTGAAAATATTACTTCCGAACATATATCAGAGGCAATTAACTATCGCAATCTCGACAGGAAAGGATGGGCCGGCTGACCCCGGTCTGATCCCTTCAAAATGATTCACTCAACTTATTTATCGGGGTGAGTGGATTTAAACTTATTTTGTATATTTGTTCCGAACGCGATATAAATCAATCGCCTGAAATACTGAATTAACTTAAACCAAAACTAAAGTATTATGATAGCAAAAAAAGGAATACTGATGATTTGCCTGGCAATGTTTCTGGGTAACATTATTTCAGCCCAGACATTTAAATACATTGGGGCAGACAAATGTAAAATGTGCCATAATAAACCGGCTACAGGTGACCAATATGGTAAATGGCTGAAAGATCCACATTCACAGGCTCTTAAAACTCTCAGCAATCAACATTCAATGGATTATGCAAAGAAAAACGGCATAGCTGATCCTGCCAAAGATGCAAAATGCCTGAAATGCCATACAACCTATGACAGGGTGGATGCCAAATTAAGAGGAACGTTACTGCAGTCTGAAGGAGTTTCATGCGAAACATGCCACGGACCGGGAAGTATGTATAAGACACCTGCAGTTATGAAAAATCTTGTCCAGGCAAAAAAAATGGGCTTAATAGTACCCGACAAACAAGTTTGCATTCAGTGTCATAATAAAGATAATCCATTCTTTAAAGAGTTCAATTTTGATACCTATGCTGCTAAAATAGCTCACCCGAATCCGGCAAAGAAAATTTAGCTAAATTACGATCAGAAATTTAGTCTGATTATATTATAACCTTTACTCTTGTAAAAAAGAGTAAAGGTTTTTTCTTTCCCTGGTTTTCCCGGGAATCCTGGTTCTGATCACTTCTCCCCATGGAATAGATATCCCCCTTCAGGAACCGAACCTTTCATCCAGAAGGAATCGCCTCCATACTGATAGCCAATTATCCATATTATTAATAATTTGGATCGGAATGTCATTGTTTTAATATTAAGGTTAACCACGCCAGAATGCTAAATTTTAAAACAGAACGGACCAGCGGCTTAATTGCACCAATCTCATGAATAACTATTAAATCTCATGAATATGTTGCATAACTCAACAAGTGTTGAAAATATATACAACACGACTAAGAGACCTATTAAGCAGGCATATATAGGCATAAAAACTATACAGTGTATATAAATTCAACACAATGCTTCATGCCAGACTAATACCGCGATTGCTGTAACGTTCAGATAATAAGTGTAATAGAACATGAATTTTCTTTGGCACTATTGTTGAATCCCTTTATTTATTAAGTAAAAATGTGTTGAAAAAACTGTTCGTGTTATATTAATTATCGGGTAAGCCGGACTATAATCTTAAGACAATGAAAAGAGTATTAATTTTTTTAATCAGTTTGTTACTAATTAATTACAGTGCAATCAGCAGTAAACTGAATGCTGGTACAAGTTCCCTTTCAACCGATTCAATAAGCGTACTAAGCGCTCCTGACTTGTACAATCTTTCTGTCAGATGGGCCACCGAGTACAATACTTTGTTTCCCGGGACGAAAATTAAAGTGATTAATATTTCAGATCCCAAAATCATGAAAAGTTTATTGGAGAAAGGAGATATTGGATTTGTTTCTAACGGATCTTATTCGGGGCTGACCAATGAATCGATGTGGAAAGCAGTTATTGGCCGTGATGTTATAGTTCCGGTTATTAATTCAAAAAACCCCTATCTGGAAGATCTTAACAAAAAAGGGGTAGCTCCGGAAAATTTCAACCTCTTCCTTAAAAGTCATGGAGCAGGTAATTGGGGGACATTACTTAAGGGAGAACAGAATTCAAAAGCTGACTTTTATTTTATAAATGACGAATCAATATTGAAAGGTATTGCAGGATTCATTAAATCTGACAAAAGCAAGATCACCGGGATTAAGGTCGAGAGTATAAAAGAATTTCTTACTGCAATAAAAAAGAATCCTGATGCAATTGGGTTTTGCAAACTAATCAACATAATTGATCCTGAAAATCAATCACTGGCAGAGAACATAAGGTTACTGCCAATTGACAGAAACAGTAATGGTATGTTGGATGCCAATGAAAAAATTTATAGTGATTTTAATGATATTTCAAGAGGCATATGGATCGGAAAATATCCTAAATCGCTATTCATTAACATATATTCAGTTTCCTCAAATCCACCAAAAAAAGGAACAGAGATAGCTTTCCTGAAATGGATTCTTACCGATGGACAGAAATTTCTGTATTCCAATGGTTATTCAGATCTTTTGGTAAGTGAGCGACAATCAGTAATTGATAAGTTATATGATGCACAAAACAACGTTACAACCACAGAATACAAACCAATATTTAAAACAATTATTTTAATTCTGGGAATAGTTATTCTGGCAGGGCTTATTGTGGATCTTGCTGTCAGATTCCTGAGACGTAAAAAATCAGCAGAAAAGATTATCAGTTCTGTTTTAAATCCGGTACTTGATGAAAACTCGCTGATAGTACCAGGCGGACTTTATTTTGACAAAACTCATACCTGGGCATTTATGGAACAAAATGGTGTGGTAAAAGTCGGAATAGATGATTTTCTCCAGCACATAACAGGTACTCTTACCCGGATTAAAATGAAGAATGAAGGTGACAGAGTAAAAAAAGGCGAGCCTATACTGTCTCTTATTCAAAATGGGAAACAATTGAATGTTTACGCTCCTGTATCAGGCATAATCAGAGAAAAGAATAATGCATTAATTAAGAATGCTTCAATACTTAATTGTTCGCCTTATAACGATGGTTGGGTTTACCGGATAGAACCAACAAACTGGTCAAGGGAAAACCAGTTATTATTTATGGCAGACAAGCATAAGCAATTTATAAAAAATGAATTTGTCAGACTGAAGGATTTTCTTGCATCGG
>JANYJP010000009.1 GCA_025358455.1 Bacteroidales bacterium | reverse complement strand
CAACACTGGGGGTATCTTGTCGCCCAAAAGTTGAAGCTCTTTCACTGCCAATAATGTCTGATTTCAACATCAAGATAATATCAGGCCGCGATTCCAGAATAGTGTCAATTACACAAAACTCCGGATTTGCTGACCAATCAGACTTTTCAAATTTCAAAAGTAACTCGTTGAAGATTTTCATGGATTCATTATCTTTGATTCCAAGATACATGGAACTTTCTTGATTTATGATTGCAAACCCCTATATTTATTAACAATTTGAGTTTAAAGACAAACACTAGTTAAATGCCAAACTCAGCGGAACCACTCCTCTCTTGGGAGGAGTCGTTACTCCTTTCAGTGAACATTATTACAATTTACATTAATGATTAATTCCATGAAACGAACTAACATTCAGATAAATACAAACTCCTCCCAATTTTTTAAAAGTTTTAAGGTATGGTTGTTCCTCGTCTTGGTAGTCATGACTGAACTCGCCAATGCGCAAGCATGGCGGGTCGAGGGCAATCAATTGCTTCGTGACGGAAATCCTGCATTTCTTTCAGGTGTTAATTATCTGCCGTCGAAACACTGGCTGACGATTCTGCGCAATTGGAACAGCGATGTTGTAGAACGCGACATGCAATCCTTGCAATCCATTGGTGTTCGTGGAATACGTTTTTTTCCGTTGTGGTCGATGGTTCAACCTCAACCTGATAAACTTGATCCGGTTGTATTGGACAATCTGGACAAGTTGCTGGAAATTGCCAATCGCCATGGAATACAATTTCAGATCACACCGCTGACAGGCTTCATGTCTGGTGGTATGTATTATCCTAAATGGGCCACAGGCAATATTTTTAAAGACGAAAAAATGATCAAGGCAGAGGAATTCTATATGGAAGAGATGGCAAAACGATTTGGTAGTAACCCCAATGTTCAGGCGTTTGACCTAGGAAATGAAAGTAATGTTATGATTGGAGCCAATAAATTTGATGTTACTCCTTCGGAGGTGGCCAAATGGATGAGCCGGATTTCAGCCGCTTTTAAGAAAGGTGCACCCAATGCATTATTTACTGTGAGTTCTGGAACTGGTCTTGATCGATACTATACGAATGAGACCCTGGCGAAGAATTCCGATTTTATGGTTGTACACCCCTATATATACTGGCATGGAACATTACAGCAAGATCCCTGGATTGGACAACGAACCCTTTATGATTCCAACTATATGATCGAATGGACTAGTATGATGGGAAAACCGGTAATGGTGCAGGAAAATGGAGCATCAGAAGAATGGCTTCCTGGTCCGGATATTCCTAATTTTTTAAACATTAATATGCTGAGCAATTGGGCAGAAGGCGCAGTTGGATTTCTTTGGTGGAGTTCGCACGATATTGATCAGAATTTCAAGATACCAAGGGATATTTTTATGCTCGACCGATCTCATTATACGTATAAAGAAGGGCGGTTCTCGGATCTTGAGTACACAGAAGGACTTTTTGATATTGAGAATCACCCAAAGCCAGCTGCCATCGAGTTCAAACGCTCATCTGAGCTTGTTGAAAAACTTGGGCAGGGATGGACTGACCTGCTTCCGGTTTGTTACATTTTGGTACCTGAAAAACATGATGACTTCCCAGAGACAATGTTGCAACTGATTAACCCTTTCACCCTTGCCAAGCAGGCACATTACGATGTGAAAATGTGCTATGAGAATACTTCTATTCCGGTGGATGCAACTGCTGTCGTGATAGCAGGATTCAAGCTTTCTGAAGCAGGTAAAAAATCTGTTAGTCGATATCTTACTAATGGAGGAACAGTCTATCAATCTGAAATACAGGACTTCGCAAATGAACAGATTCAAATTAGCCCCACTTCTCAGGAATTAGAAAATCCCGATTTTTTGATAATGAAACGTGCCGGAGGAATGACCCTTGAGGGAAAAGTTAAAGTAAACGCTAAATTGAACATTCATAAAATTACAAATGCTCCCGAAGGCCAAATGATACTGGCTAAGCCGGATGTATTTACACGAGTTCCGGTGGATAAGGGAACTTATTACTTCTTCTCAGGCAATCTGGAGAACAGTCTGCGCCATACCTATAATCCCTGGGATTTTGACAACTCGAATTTGATCTATTCTACATTTCGGCCAGCCGACGCCATTGACATTTCGTCAAAACTTGTAGAACTGTTCCACAAAAAGAAAGGGGATTCTGAGATTCTGGTGCTCATTAATCATACCAATACAAAGCAGGAGACAGAGATCTATTCCACAAAGGCGATCTCACTACAGGTCCAACAGAGCGGACGTCAGGTAGGAGAAGGTTTCCGGATTCCGATTTCGGTTGAACCGTTTGAGGTGGTAATTCTCAATTTAAAGCACATATAATAAAGATTTACTACAGCGAACTATATTATAAATAACTGAGTGGGAAACATGAAAATATTTAAAGCAAAAGAGGTAATCCTTTCTTTTGTGGTATTGTGTTGCTTGGTAACCAGTTTTCGAGCCAGTTTACCGTTTCAAGATCAAGGTCATTCATAGGTTCATCAAGCAAAAGGTTATCAGGATTTCCAAATAAGTTTGTGATCTTTATCCGGAAAGGGAGCCATTATTCAAACCTATACATGGAAGACTGAACATTGAACAATCGACACTAAGCAATCTGTGAGCTAAGAATTATTTATGGATTAGAGACAAAAAAACGGGAAAGGCTGGTAATTATTTAAGTAGTTCCTTTACTTCTATTTCAAGAGTCGGCATATAACGTGTTACAACTAGCCAGATTACATCTGCAGAGACTGAATCATATCCATGGATTATCCGGTTTCTGGTATCAACAATTTTTCGTGAATCAGAAATCAGGATATCCGGTTCAACTTCCATGATCTTTTTCATTGCTTCACCAATGATTTCTATATTTCATTCTACTGCTTTACGGGTTTTTAAATCTTTCTGAAAATTAAGGTAGTTCCTTACAGGAGTTAGAAACTCATGGATCTCATTAATTGATAATTCAATATCCTTTAACCATACCTTAATTTCAGGATGCATATAGAAGTGTTTTGGAATTGTCAATATTTTCACGGAGATAGGGATTTTTGATTGCCTTATTTTCCAGCAAATCAATTTGCCGGTTTAATAAGTCTTCAAGGGCAAATTTCAGATTGAAATAGTTATCAGCATAATCCAAAGGATCGTTGGAATCAATATCAACAATTAAATCAATATCACTTTTATCAGTAAATCTATCTGTCAAAACCGAACCGAAAACGTAAAGGAATTTTACTTTATTTTTTTGACAAAGGGCTCTTATCTCTTCTTTATAAATTTCTAAATACATGTGTTTAATTTTAATGCAAATATACTATTTCCACAAGAACTGGTTTATTGTCTTGTCCTGAATCAGGTTGACATCAAATTCCTAAAAATGTCAAACACATCTTGCGGCAGCTCTTTGTGTAAGTTGTGATTAATTTATTAAAGTTATGAACCCCAGGTAAGTTTACGATCATTATCCTGAACTAACTTGTTGTGATCGGG
>JANYJP010000133.1 GCA_025358455.1 Bacteroidales bacterium | reverse complement strand
GTACGTCTTTTTTCATTTGCTGAGGCTGATTAATTTTCAGCCAAAACATTTAAAGATGATAAACGAATCAAAAATTCTGGAGCTGATCAAAAGACAAAAAGATACAGGGCTCAACATCACAGCGTTTTGTGCAAACGAAGGTATACCAAAATCCACCTATTATTATTGGCGAAAAAGGCTCCGCAAGGAACCAGGGAAAGGTTTTATACCACTTCTGGTTAATAATACACCATCAACCATGAGTGGACATTCAAAGAATTACCCTCGGGACCAGCATGAGCATCACACCTCGGGCGATGATTTTCTTTTGGAGCTACTCTATCCAAACGGAACCAGACTCAGGCTAAAAAGTGACGCTGACTTTGACCATCTTCGTACACTTGTTTGTCTTCTGGATTAAAGTCATGTTCCATCTTCACAGCTCACTGAAGTATTATCTATATCCTCTTCCGGTAGATATGCGCAAGAGTTTTTACACCCTGAGTGGTGTTGTAAATTCTCTGATGAACCAGAATGTACGTGACGGAGGCGTTTTCATTTTCATGAACCGCCACCAGAATGTGATGAAGATCCTGCACATGGAATATGCAGGTCTTGTAATCTATCATAAGAAATTAGAATCAGGCCGGTTTAAGCTGCAGGCTTTTGATGAAAATACCGCTTCGATAACCATAAACTGGCAAGATCTGATGGCCATGGTACAAAGTGTACGAATAAGGAGTGTAAAAACTCGTAAAATTGTTAATAAAAACTTGCTATTTATCTAGTTATTAACATTTTATAGTTTGGTAGTTCGTTTTGTTTTGTTATCTTTGACACAGACAAAAACGCTGGTAAAACTGTGGATAATTTAACTGATAAAGATGCATTCTTAGAGACCCTTCTTCAGGAGCGTATTTCGGGCGGATGATCCGTCTTACATAGATCTCTCCGGGTTTATGCTCCAACTGTTCGGTTACCTCTTCTGTATGTAGATACTTTATTGAATTATTATAAAATTCAATCTCACCACAATAATCGATAACCGTAACCATACCAGCTTTGCTCACTTTTTTTTGGTGCTAATGTTGTCTTTTAACCTGAAAATGTTGCAAAAATTCAATAAGGGTACTGACATCCGGGCTTATTCCTGTTTTAACATAAGCTCCTGAAACAGCATTTGCAACTACCAATGATTCAAATAGGTTAAAATCCTCAAATAGTGTATAACAATATCCTGCATTGAAGTTATCGCCTCCCCCGGTAAGTATTTTTGGTTCCCTGCAGAAAAAAGTGTCACATTTTTCAAAAGTTTCTCCATTGTATGCAAGAGCATCATTTACCCGGTGAATAACCAATGTATCAGTATTGCATTTCGCGAATAATGATTTTACAAACTCTTCATCTGACACATTCTCATTAAGTTCCAGAGCTCTGGCAATAAGAGCCGCTTCATTCTGGTTCAGACTCAGAGATACTTTGAAATAATTTCTGAATCTTCCCAGGAGATATATTGCATTTTTTATTTCTTCCTCTGACTTCCGGGAACAATCGGAAAAATCAGTGAAGAAAAAGGGTTTTGGTTCAGTATTTTTAATATCAGGTAAAATATCATCCAGAAATCCTTTCCAGATTTGCGAAGAATTCTCAATCTCACTCCAGTTAACAAATGAGATCAATTGTTTACCTGAAAGCATCTCCCTGATCTGGTCTTTACCAATTAGATCTTTAATCCCTTCCCAGGTCAGATTATTATAGGGCCCGGGATCAAACATTATAACTTTTGAGTTGGAAAATTCAAGAGCAGTGGCTGTTATTGTATCCGCTATTGTATGAAGTGAACAATTTGATGACATTGTATGGAAAACCGGCAGTATTTCAGGAAAGCCAAAAGTGCCCATGCATTCAACCTGAATGCCCAGATTGCCAAGCGCATTCCCCATAATCACCATATTACCACCTATCTTAGATAATTTAGTCTGCAGTTCAATTCCGCAACTTTTATTATTAAGATTTAGAAGAAAATCGCCCAACTGGCTGCTATCAGAAAAATATTCTGTTTCATCAATATCTTTCTTATCCCGTACAATACGAACTATGTTGTCGATACAGGCATCAAAACCCAGGAAAGCTGTTCCGGCGGTAACATTAGTGCGGCTAAGTTTAGATACAATCGCAGGAATAGCATCTGATATTTTTTTATCCACAATCACGCTTTTAGAGATACTTAGCAGCTTCCTTATCAAGAAGCAGAAAAGAATTTATGTGAGCTTTTAAAGCAGAGGCTGGAAAGGCAGGAGATATCTTACTATCTATCAATCGTTTGACAAGCTCTGCTTTTCTGGTACCATTCAGTTGTAAAATAGCTGTTTTAGCCTCCATAAAATATTTCACTCCCAAAGAAATTCCTTTGGTCAGGATTACTTTAGATGAGAAGTATTTCTGGCCTACAGTTTTAGTAGTTTCATCAAGATTTACAACATGTGAATACAAATCGAAGGATGTACCAGGTTCATTTAATCCAAGGTGACCATTCATACCTGCGCCAAGCAGGATCATATCAATCGGACCATGTTTTTTAATAAAATTGTCAGTCTTTTTACATTCTTCTGCCAGATCAGATGATTCACCATTGAAGAAGCAGAGATTCTTTTCAGTATAATCAATATGATCAAACAGATGTTTCTTCAGAAAAGAGAAACAGTTTTCCTTTTTCATCTCTCCAATGTTTGCCCATTCATCCAATCCGACAATTTTACACTTCTTAAAACTGATTTTCCCTTTTTTATTAAGTTCAATAAGTTGTTTAAAAGTTCCGACTGATGTTTCTCCTGCAGGAAAACAGAGTAGAGCATCTGGTTTTTCCGAAACTATCGCGGCAATCTGTTCTGCAGTTTTAACCGATAATTCGGTATAGTCATTATAGATTATTTGTTTCATTTTTTGATGGCTTAAAATATATTACATAATCAGATATAGAAGAGGAGATTCCTCGATACGATAAGTGTTTATGCTCATAACACCTTCTATCTAAATCATTTGTTACACCTGTGTATAGGACTCTATTATTGGCGTTCGTCAAAATATAGACATAGTACAATTTTATTCTCATAACTGAATCTTTATCCGGTTTATCTATTAGCAGATCTAAGTTAAATGAAATCATTTATTCTTCTTGTTATTAGAGGGAGATTCCTCGATATAAAAATATGTACCCCAAACAAAATGACATTATTTGCAAAGACCTGTAACGACTAGTGGAGATCCCTCGCGGGAGCTCGGGATGACAGCGCCAGCGAGGGATCTCATTATCTTATTACAGTACTATCCAAAACAGACATTCAAAGAACATTCATGTTTTATATAATCAGTGATTTATAAAATGTTGTCATCCCGAGTCCATAGACAAATTTGAATACCAAGTATTATGTTAATTATGCAAGTATCATATAATGTTTGATTTATGAAATATTGTCATTAGCGGCGCCAGCGAGGAATCCCCCACTCTTTTACCTGCAATTTAATTAATATTTTGGTTTTCACTTTTGTCTATAATCCGGTGTTGTAAATCAAAGTTTCAGCTCTCCCCAGCCTTTTCTGTACTCTCTTTTTACAAACTGATTGGCCTGTTCGAAATTTGTTATTCTCATGTTAGGTCCATCCCATTTGTAATTGATATACCTACCGGGAAAATTAAATCCTTCCATCTTCCCGTAAACAGGGTCAGTTCTGCTTATTTTTTCACGGATATTGAAGCTCCTTAACAGCAAATTACCCATCAGTACAGTCTCTGTCAGAGGTCCTGCATATCCTACGAAGGGTGAATCAACTTCTGCATTTCCATAACCAGCAATACAGGCATCTATCCATTGCCACCAATGGCCATCCATATCGCCTACAACACGCGGATATTTTTTTGGAACAGAAACATCTTTGTTTCTGGATAGCGGTAAAAGAACTGGATTACGTCCACCCCATCCACACGCTGCTTTTCCTTTAGTTCCAATGAATAATGTTCCTCCCTCGTAATCATTCAGTCCCAACGGGTAATCGCACATTATTTCATTCATATTCACATCAGGATCAATCTCATATGGGCGTTCAGGAGTTATTCCCCCATCCATCCAGTAAAGGTCAAGATCTTTGCCATTTTTAAGCTTGTATTTGAACCGTACTGAACTAGATACAGGTCCGCTTTCAGGGTAAAGTCCTTCGATAAAAATACCGCTATAAACAGTACTTGCACTACACGACACATCTGTGGGGTATCCAAGATTCAGCAATTTGAATGGCGGGCCCATAATGTGGCAACCCATGTCACCCAATGCACCAGTACCAAAACGCCACCAGCCCCTCCAGTTGAAAGGAACCATATTATCGATATATTCTGTTTCTTCAGCTGTTCCCAGCCAGAGATCCCACTTAAGTTCCTTTGGTACCGGAGGATGTACCTTTGGCCACGCGATTCCCTGTGGCCACACAGGCCGGTCAGTCCAGCAAAAGACTTTCTGAATGTCACCCAGGATATCGGCTTCAATCCATTCCCTCAAAGTACGCATTCCATCGCATGAAGCACCCTGATCACCCATCTGAGTGACTACTTTATATTTTTCAGATGCCTGAGTAAGAATACGGGCTTCGTAGATATCATGTGTCAAAGGTTTTTGCAGATACAGGTGTTTATGAAGCTGCATTGCACTAAGGCCAACCAGTGCATGATTGTGATCGGGAATTGCAACTGACACAGCATCAAAGTTTTTGCTTTCCTTATCAAACATCTCACGCCAGTCATAATAGAATTTTGCTTTTGGAAATTCTTTTCTTTTAGATGCTGCCGGTCTGTCGTCAACATCGCACAAAAAGGCTATTTCCGCATTTTTCTTCGGAGCAATTGCATAATGACGAATGTCATCAGCCGCTTCGCCTCCACATCCTACAGCAGCAATAAGCAATTTATCGCTTGGAGCAACATGACCCAGTCCGCTTACCGTGAAATTAGGAAGAATTGTTAAACCGACTGCCCCTGTGGCAGCCGTCTTAACAAAATTCCGTCTGGAAATCCCTTTGGATATCCTGGATTTATAATTCATTGCTATAATTTTAATAAGTTAAAAAATCAGCTAACGTATTCTGAAAATTATTTCGTTGACTTCATCAAAGGTTTAACAGAAACTTCTTTAAAAAAGACTACATCTGTATCGCTATGGTTCTGAATACCCATAAAGCCTGATTCGGGACGAGGTCCGCGTTCAGGTTCGAAGTCAAACTTCTTTGCAGGTACCGGATCACCCTCCTTAAAATCTGTTACTTTAACTCCATTGAGGAAAACAATTGTCCGTGGTCCATCAAGAGTAATTTCCATTGTGTTCCATTGGGGGCCGGGTTTACCTGTTTTTGCCAGAGGTTTTGTAAGTGAGTACAACATGCCGGTATAATGATAATCATCTTCACCCGATTTTTCAGGAGCATTATCAATCTGAACTTCATAGCCTTTATTTACTGGCATCCATTCTTCTGTCGGCATGGTCGGGATACGTATGAAAACACCTGAATTACTATTTGAGTCACGCATTGCAAATACGACCCTGATTATACAATTCTGGAATTTTTCTCCCTGCCATACCAAAAGTCCCATTCCGCCTTTTGATTTTACTAAACCATTTTCAACATAATGACTTCCGGGTCCTACCTGTTTCCATCCCGTAAGGTCCTTCCCATTGAAAAGTTGCCTCCATTCGCTCTTATCCTGTCCGTTCGAGGAGATACCTGAGCTCAGTATCAGCAGTATACAAGCAGTTATTACTGACATTACAGTTTTTGCTGAAAATATCTTTTTGTAAATTTCCAGCCAACGATTTGATTTTTGTTTCATAGCATTTAATTTTTGATGTTTAATTGATTTTTTCTTTTTATAACAGCGTTTCTGACAATTGGTTTTGCCCAGAAACTTAAACTCAGAATATAGATCAAAGGTAAATACAAAATCATCATCCCCGCCTGTAATCCGATGAGATCTTTCATCTTTCCTATAAGTAAGGAGAAGATTGCTCCACCGGCAATCGCAGTGCACAGGATTCCCGCAAACGATCCATGGAATCGTGAAATGCTGTTAAGAGCAAGTGAAAATATGATGCCATACATTACCGACAGGCAAAAACCGAGAGCCGGAAAACCAATCAATGCGATTTTTGCACTTCCGAAAAGTGTGAATGTCAGGACAATAAATGAGGCTGCAGCAAAAATGCGTAACACAATTTTACTATCAATAATTTTTAGTAATACCAACCCGAGAATACAACCGATCGTCATCATACCCCAGAATAAGCCGACTGTTGCAGCTCCTTCTGCTTCCGGTTTAAAACCATGGTATGTACGCAAGAACTCTGAAATCCAATTTGCAATTCCCTGTTCCATGCCTACATATGCAAATATCCCCAGAAAATAAAGTATAACAGTCTTTTGTCTGAACAGTTCAACATGAGTTTCCCATGCTCCTACAATTTCATCTTCTTTTCTAATAACCTTCGGAAAACGCACTGACAAAATTACTAACACCATCAGAAAACTTATGAAAGCAAAAATCCAGTATATTGAAACCCATGGCAATTTATCAGGCGTCAGAAATGACATGATATTGATAAATGGTCCACTATTGATCTGTTGATTACTGAGATTAGAAACAAGATAGGAATACACAAAAGGGCTCAGGAATGAAGCAATTCCGAAAACAAGCTGAATAATGAGATTGTTAAACGCAAAGTGTTCCTCACCTCCTGTTACTCTGAGCAATGGGAACAATGCAACCTGTAAGAGAGCCATTCCGCAACCAATCAGAAACAGAGAACACAGGAATATTGGGAAGGAAGGAAAGAGTGAAAACAAGAGCGCTCCGGAAAAAGCAAGTATCCAGGCAAAAACCAAGCTTTTTTTCTCATCATATTTCTGAACAATCATTCCGGAAGGAATTGACATTAAGGCATATGCAATAAAAAATGAAAATGGAAGCAGACCGGTCATGGTTCCGTTCAAAGCAAAACTATCACTGACATTTGGATTGATTGAGCCCAGAATATTCGTTAAAAAAGAAATGGCAAAGAATATCAGAAAAATGAGTATAACGATATAGTAGTTTCGTTTCATAAATTATTTATAATGAATTAATAAGTCCAATTCACAACAGGAACATCGGCTCCCGGACTTCTGGTCTCATTAATAATCCCGTGAAAAATTCCACGGTCAGTAATTAAAGTATCAGTTTCCCTAAGTACAGTAATTGTTGTAATACCCATAGTACGGAATTTTGATGAATCAATCAGGGCTACTTTCCTGAAATTCTTAATATTGAGCTTTGCAAGGCAGGCTACTTCGATGTTCTTGTTAACACAGGAACTCATTTTATAAACTATAGTTTGGTATTATTTCGCATTAAAGTTAAATAATATTTATCTGAAATATAATGAAACAATTATATTTTAACTTAATAAAGAAATGGTTTTTGGATTCTAATGAAAATGAGATAAATTGCCGGAAATAATTGAAATGGAAAAGAAATATTTTACACTTGGTGCGGTTGAAAACAACAGAACTGTAAAAATATTGCAGGTATGTTTTGGAATTGTTTGTATAGCAGTTGCCATTTTCTGGCTATTTTTCAATCCCAATTCACTAAAATCCGATAAAACGCCATGGATAACAGTTATTTTCCTTACCGGATTCGGAATTTATATGATCTGGTCAGGGGCTGGCCAGGCAACAAGGTTTATTGAAATTTCCGGTGAGAGCATAGCCTTAAAGAAAAATGTTATTCTTCCTCCTGTTAAGCTGATGACGGGAGATATTGAAAAGATTGATTTCTTCCCGCTAAGTGTGATTTTTCATTTTAGATCTAAAAAGAGGACTCTTCTCCGTTTTGGAACTCTCTATTATGAGACAAATGAAAAGATAGTGGATGAGCTGATTAGTTTTGCAGAATTAAATAACATTCCTTTCGAAATTATTGAAGAAAAAATTTAGTGAGAAAGAATTTTAATATTTTCACTTTAATTGGCTCATATGTTAATACATTAATCTGCGAAGATCAGCGAGATCCGCGGGAAATAATAAATGTGTAGACAGGGTTCATTATCTGATCATCCAGAATTTACCTGACAAATTAAGACTGAAAATAAAGGTGTTAAATGCTGACACCAGTTCCTCTGTAATATCTGTTTTAAAGTATTATTTATTGTAATTTTGTACATCAAAAATAAAATTATGACACCATTATATAGAATTAATGGGGGGAAAACTGAGTGTCTGCTCTGCCCCCACTTCTGCAAATTATCAGAAGGAAAAACAGGTATTTGCGGCGTTCGTAAGAATACGGGTGGAAAAATAGAGTTAATCACGTATGGAGTTATTTCAGGCTACTCGTTGGATCCGGTTGAAAAGAAGCCTCTTTACCACTTTTTCCCTGGGCATAATATCTTATCAGTGGGATCATATGGCTGTAATATGAAGTGTGATTTTTGTCAGAACTTCAATATATCCCAAAAAGTTCCTGAAATCATTGAAAACGAAATGACACCTGAAAAATTAGTCGCTTCAGCACTAAAAACCGAAAGGAATATAGGACTGGCATTCACATACAACGAACCAATTATATGGTTTGAGTTTATGAGAGATGCTGCTATAATGTCGAAAAATGAAGGATTGTTTAATGTAATGGTCAGTAATGGATATGTAAACCATGAACCTTTAAATGAAATCATTCAGTTCATTGACGCGTTTAACATTGATCTGAAAGCATTTAATAATGATACTTACAGAAAATTAACCGGAGTAAGTATGGATCCGGTCAGGAATGGATTAAAGCAGATTGCAGAATCAGGTAAGCATCTGGAAATCACCTCGCTGATTATACCAGGACAAAATGATAGTGAGGAGGAAATGGATAAGCAGGCAGAGTGGATAGCCGGCGAACTGGGAAAAGGCGTACCATTGCATTTAAGCAGGTATTTTCCGATGTACCGAAGGGACGATCCGGCAACTAAGCAGGAGACTCTTGAGAGACTATTTGAAATAGCTTCGGGGAGACTCGATTATGTATACATGGGTAATACACACTCAGATGCCGGACAAAATACAAATTGTCCGAAATGTGGTACCACGGTTACTATCAGATCGGGATATAAAACAAAATTACTAAACCTGGATAAGCAAGGAAAATGTTCTGAATGCGGAACACTTATCTTCAGCCACGTTACTTTTTCTTAGCTGACAAAGCGCTTAGTCTGTCAAAAAGTTTATCGACACCGGTAATAAGGTCTTTTTCAACTGACTTATAAAAAGCTTTTACAATTTTAGGATTATCCTTGCCGTCAGGATTATTTACACGGGCAATAAGATCATTTCTGAAATTAACAGCATCCGAAATAATTGCGGATAACTCATCTGATTTATTATCAGGATGAATACCTGAATAAGCAAAACAATCAGAAATAACTTCAAAAATCAGGTAATCAATATCTTTTTTCAGACTTCTTACACTTGCCATACTACAGAGGATTGGATTAATAAAGCACAAATATAATAAATTATCCTACAGTCTTTTCAAAGGTCATCAAAATTCAGGTCTGAAAAGAAGGATACTCTCTTTTACCTTTAACATATATAGTTTTCTAAGCTTTTCCATTAGAGGAAGGCGGACATTAAATAATTTATCATTGATACAATAAAACGGTAGTACCATCGGAGAAGTACCCGTCATAAAAACCGCTTCATATTCCAAAATATGATCAGCATTAACGCAAGCTAATTCTACATTAATTTTGTTTTCCCTGCAGATTTCAAGAACATATTTCCTTGTAATTCCATTCAGAATAAGATTATCCGGTGCGGTTATAAGGGTTTCGTTCCTTAGAAAAAAGATATTTGATCTGCTTCCCTCGGTTATTAAATTTTTCGCATTTACAAGAAGAGCTTCATAACCACCATCCTGAATGAGTTTATGATAAATTGAAGATCTTAGTTTGTGATTTATTACTTTGGATTCCGGATCTTTCCTCTCAGCAAAAAAAAGTATGCCCTTGACACCTTTTTTATATTGTTCATCGGAAGGATAAATTGGTTCAATAAAATATATGAGATAGTTTATTACTCCTTTATTATAATTAAAGACAATTTTAATATTTGATTCCTTTTTCTTATCCGATCGCGTAAGCTGAATTATATTATTTTTCAGCTCAGCTGCATCAGTCAGCATGCTCTTGTGCTGAAGCTTTACACTTGTGGATAAACGTTCCAGATGATCAGGGAAAAAGACAGGAACGCCCTTAACCATCCTGATAACCTCGTAAATTGAATCCCCTTCATAGATAAGCGAATTATCAAATAATTCTGACGGATGAAGCTCTCCGTTAAGTATAAATTTCTTCCCGAAACATTCATTCATTACACCACTATTTAGGAGAACAAAAATACAAACTATCAGTCAATCTGCCTCATTTGTGATTATATTCGTACCCTATAATTCACTGGAGAATTCAACCCATGTATGCGATTATTGATATTGAAACAACCGGAGGAAGTGCGCGGATTGAGAAAATCACTGAGATAGCCATTTATATTCATGATGGTAACCAGATAACCGGAGAATTTGTATCATTGGTCAATCCCGAAAGGAATATTCCATATTTCATCACAAACCTTACAGGTATAACAAATGAAATGGTTGAAGATGCTCCCCGCTTTTATGAGATTGCCAAACAAATAGTTGAATTAACTGAAGGAAGAACATTTGTTGCTCATAATGCAAGGTTTGACTATTCTTTTATTCGTGAGGAGTTTAAGTCACTTGGTTTTAATTTCAGGAGAAGCATTCTTGATACTGTTGCCCTTAGCAGGAAACTTCTACCTGGTCATAAGTCATACAGCCTGGGCAATATCTGTAATGATCTGAGGATTTCCATAAACGGGAGACACAGAGCGTCGGGAGATGCCCTGGCTACAGTAAAGCTTTTTGAGATATTGATGGAAAAAGACAGGGAAGTCAATGGCAGCAAAGAAGCCCTGATGAAGAATACAAAGGTGTCAAAGCTGAATCCAAAACTCGATATCAGTAAGTTAGATAAGATACCGGATGAGCCCGGTGTCTATTACTTTTATAATGAGAATGGCGACTTGATATACATAGGTAAAAGCCGGAATCTTTCGCAAAGAGTAAGCACTCATCTCTCAAATAATTCTACCAACAGGGCGATGGAGATGCGCGACCAGATTGCGGATATTGACTGGGAAAGAACAGGCAGTGAACTGATTGCACTTCTCAAAGAGTCATACGAAATCAAACTTAATAAGCCTGTATATAACAGGTTACAGAGAAGATCAGGATTCCAGTGGGGCATTTTCAGGTTCACTGATACTAATGGATATATAAACTACAGATATGGACAACTTAACAATGATGATTTGCCTGTATCAGTGTTCACCTCAAAAGAAAAAACCAAATCAAAGCTAAACTCACTGGTAGAAACATATAGTCTTTGTCAGAAATTATCAGGTTTATATGAAACTGATGGAGCATGTTTTCATTACCAGGTAGGGATCTGTCATGGCGCCTGTATCGGGAAGGAATCTGCAGAGGCATATAATGAGAGGGCTATAAAGGCCACAGAAGAGTTTATTTTTTCAAGACGCAACTTTTTTATTATTGACAGGGGACGGGATAAGGAAGAACGGTGCGCAGTGAAAATCGTTAACGGGAAATATTCCGGTTTCGGATACTTTAATATTAATGATATGGGGTTTGGGCTTTCTGCCGTGCATGATTGTATAGTACAATCCATCGACAACCACGATATTCAGGGAATATTGAAACAATATCTTAAAATCAACAGGGTGGAGAAGATTATCGAATTCTGAACCATTTTGCGGGGACTGCTATTCATGGAACCGGTATCCTATTCCTGATTCGGTTATCAGATATTTAGGTTTAGCCGGATCGTCCTCAATTTTCTTACGAAGCTGGGCGATGAATACTCTTAAATATTGTGTTTGCCCGACATAGCCGAATCCCCATATTTCTTTTAGGATAGTATGATGAGTTAATACTCTGCCGGAATTCCGCGACAGTAGTGACAATAATGAAAATTCTGTTGTTGTAAGCTTAAGAATAATTCCTTCTTTGCGTACGATATGATTAACCAGGTCAATGGAAAGTGAACCAAAGGTCAAATTGGGGTTATCATCTGATTCCTGGCTCTTTCTCAGAGCAACTCTGATACGTGCCAGAAGCTCACCTGTTCTGAATGGTTTAGTCAAATAATCATTGGCTCCATTATCGAGTGCATTAATAATATCTTCCTCCGAATTCCTTACCGAAAGAATAATGATTGGTTTCTGATACCATTCCCTGAATTTTTTCAGAATCTCAATGCCATCAGAATCAGGCAATCCAAGGTCAAGAATAACGAGTGCAGGTGGATGTGTTGCCGCTGCAATAAGACCATCTTTTCCGGTTCCAGCCTCGGATATCTTAAAGCCATTTGATGAGAGTGTTATTTCAAGTAAACGTCGTATCTGCACTTCATCATCAATTACCAGTATTGTTTCGGGCAAATTCATTTATTAATTATTTCTCCCTTAAATTCTATCTCAGGTATTTCTGTTGGTATTTTAATCGTGAACTTTGCGCCTCCATTTTGTCTGTTCTCAACGGTTATTGTTCCCTTGTGAGCTTCTGTAAAGCCTTTAGCAATTGAAAGACCCAATCCAGTGCCTCCTACACCTGATCCCTCAACTCTGTAAAACTTATTAAATATAAGAGATATTTCCTTAGCAGGAAAACCAGGACCTCTATCCATAACCTGTAAAGTCATTATACCATTGTCATAGAATGCTTTAACCCGGAGATTATTTGAAGAGGAAGCATATTGTGTTGCATTGTACATCAGGTTATAGAGAACCTGTTCCATTAACCCGAAATCCATTTTTACAAAAGGCATATCATCCGGAATAACCACATGCAGGCTAAATGATTTTAACTCCTCCTTAAGGCTCTCGGTGACTTTATTTATCAGGTCATGAATATCACACCAATCAAGCCGAAGAGTTATCCTTCCGCTTTCCAGCCTAGACATATTAAGAAGATTTTCAATTAGGCGGTTTAATCTTTTGGATGCCTTAAATATTTCATTTGAAAGTTCTTTGGTTATTTCCTCCGGATGCCGGGTTGTGATCAGGGAGTCCGATGCGCCCATAATAGTTGCAACAGGTATCCTCAACTCATGCGATATGGAGTTAAAAAGCGTCTTGTAAAGTTTATCGGATTCGTTTAATACAAAGGCCTGCTTTGCCATATTGCGTAAGTATTCACGTTCGAACTTTCCTGATATCTGCGAAATAAAAGTCTCCCAGAATTGCTCTTCACCCTGAGTAAATACAATTTCCTGTTGAATCGCAATAACTCCCAGGTTCATTTGATTTCCTTTTAAAGGGTAAAATGTAAAACTGCCTGAGGGTAAAGTATCAGTGTGTTTTCCTGCCTTGGCAGAATGATGGTATGTCCATTCTGCAATACTCAAATCGTTTTTTGAAAGGGTAAAATCGGTATCTTTCTGATTAACATAAGCCAGCTTATTATCGTCATTTTTGAGTAAGATCCGGCTTTTAAGATTAAAATATTTCTTAATGTCGTTTTTTGCTATAACTATTACTTCTTCGACACCTGTTGCAGTAGATAGTTCTCTGGTAAGCTGGTAAAGAGCATTTGTGCGCTCCTCCCTTATCCTGATCTTCATTTCCTGCCTCTTGATCCTGGATGTGAGCACCCCACTGAGTAAAGCGATAATGAAAAACATTATGAGCATAAGCATATCTTCCGGCTTATCGACATGCAGAGTATAGGGCGGAGGTATAAAAAAGAAATCCCAGATAAGCGCACTTAATGTGGCAGCAACAAGAATTGGCCCGGTACCAAAGAAGAATGCAAGCGTCGAAACAACGAACAATAATGCAAAAGAAACGACCTGGTAACCAATAAATTCTTTAATGAAAAAGCATATTGTTGCTGTAAGAAAAACTATCAGCGAAGCTAAAAAATATTGCCGGATGTTAGAAGTGAAAGAAGGTAAAGAGACATTTTCCTTAAACCTGTCTTTCTTCTGATTATCAGAACCCAATATGTACACATCTATGTTACCGCTATATCTTATTAGCCTGTTCACAAAGTTGCCAAGCCGTAATAACGTTAACAGGTTGCGAACGCGAGGTTTACCAATGATTATATGTGTAATATTTTCTTTCTGAGCAAAATCCACAATTGCTTTAACCATATCACTATTGGTAACAAAGCGGAATTTAATACCTAACTGTCTGGCAAGGCTGATATTCTTATTAAGTTGTTCACTTTCCTTCGTATCAGGTTTATGAGATGTTTCCACATAAATGGCCTGAAGATCTGCACCCATTGTGTAGGAAAGGTTTTTTGCCCATCTGAGTAATTTAGCGGATTGCTGGGTATGACTGACTGCAACCAATAGATGCAGGCCTGATTTCCAGGGACCTTTTATGCGTTTTAGTTGCATGTATTCATGCAGCTGTTTGTCCACCCGGTCGGCAACTATTCGCAACGCCATTTCCCGTAAAGCTGTTATGTTTCCTTTGCGAAAAAAGCTCTCGACAGCTTCTTTTGATCGTTCTGGTGTATATACTTTCCCATCTGAAAGCCTTTGCAGCAGTTCATCAGGAGTCAGATCAATAACTTCAATATCATCGGCATTTTCAAAGATTTCATCCGGCACTGTTTCACGTACAATAATACCTGTGATCTGCGCAACGGTATCTGAACGGCTTTCAAGATGCTGAACATTAACTGTGGTATAAACATTAATGCCGTTATCAAGAATTTCCATGACATCCTGGAACCTCTTTGCATGCCTGCTGCCTGGTGCATTAGTATGTGCAAGTTCATCGACAATTACAAGCCAGGGCTTCCGGGCTATTATTGCATCCAGATCCATCTCGTTAACTGCAGTCGATTTGTAATAATAGGTTTTACGTGGAATCAATTCAAAGCCCTCGACCAAATCAGCTGTTTCCTTCCGGTTGTGCGTTTCAACATAACCTATAATAATATCGCAGCCTTTTAATTTTTCAGCATGCGCTGTTTGAAGCATGGTATAAGTCTTACCCACACCGGCACACATACCAAAGAATATCTTAAGTTTGCCCCTCTTGCTTTTTTCTTCCTCCAACTTTAAAGAGGCTAAAAGTTCGTCGGGATCCGGACGGTTGTCTTTAAAGTCCATAGAGTCCTACCTTTTTTCAAATCTGTAAATTAATGCTGCTGCCTGTTCTTCCATATTGGGTTATGCGTTATCAGTTAATTGTGCTAAATTTTATCAAGCATTAAATTTAATAAAAGCACATTAATCCGCGGCTCGCCCATACATAAAAACTGCGGCGCCTCAGTCATATCCTTTATTATTTTCAAAAGTTCTTCTTTCCTGGTAATGCTGAAATGCCTGGACTGGGAAATGCGATCAACCTGCATTAAAGCTGCTTCAGGTGATATATGTGGATCGAGTCCGCTTCCCGATGCAAAAATCATTTCTTTCGGGATAACAGATTCATACGGTATTGAATTCATTTTCGCAAATAAAACACGACGTGCAGCGACCTGCTTTTTTAAGGTATCACTCGTTGGTCCGTAGTTTGAAGCTCCTGATGGAATTGGATTATATCCTATGGCTGACGGTCTTGAACAGAAATATATAATACTATCGAACTTCTGTCCAATAAGCTCCGAGCCTATTATTTTACCATCCTGTATTATAAGGCTTCCATTAGCTTTGTGTGGAAAACCCAACTGCGCCAGACCGGTCATTAAAAGGGGATATATAATACCTGTCAGTATTGTCATGACCAGCAAGAATTTTAATGCTATTTTAGCTTGTGTTTTCATAATAATCTAAGTTAATTTTACACTTCCTGCTCTTCTATATCATGTGCATGGAAACAAGTAACATATCAATCATCTTGATTCCAATAAATGGAACAATAATTCCTCCAATACCATAGATAACTATGTTCAAAGCAAGTACCCGGTTGGCTGAAATTGGCCGGTATTTCACTCCTCTGAGTGCAAGCGGTATAAGAGCGACAATAATCAAGGCGTTGAAAATAACTGCGCTTAAAATAGCGCTTTCAGGAGAGGTAAGCTTCATTATATTAAGGACACCTAACGGCGACACACCTGAAGATGTGACGTACAAAGAAGTGGATATAGCAGGAATTATTGCAAAATATTTAGCAACATCATTTGCAATGCTAAAGGTTGTCAGGGCGCCGCGTGTCATAAGCAGTTGTTTCCCCGTTTCAACTACTTCTATCAGCTTTGTAGGATTACTGTCGAGATCAACCATGTTTCCGGCTTCGCGTGCAGCCTGGGTCCCTGTGTTCATTGCCAGTCCTACATCAGCCTGGGCAAGAGCTGGTGCGTCATTGGTGCCATCTCCGATCATTCCTACAAGATGACCATTGGCTTGTTCTTCCCTTATGCGATAAAGCTTATCTTCGGGTTTTGCTTCAGCCAGAAAATCATCTACTCCGGCCTCAGCAGCAATAGCAGCAGCAGTTTGCGGATTGTCGCCTGTGATCATAATTGTCCGGATTCCCATCATACGGAGCTGTGCAAAACGCTTCTTAATACCACCCTTTACTATATCTTTAAGATGGATGACACCGAGTACCTGGTTATTTTCTGCCACAACAAGAGGTGTGGCACCCTGGCGTGAAAGTTCAGAAACAATATCCTCCACATTTTTAGGAAAAAATCCGTTGTTATTTTCGATGAATTTCCTTATGGCGGTGGAGGAGCCCTTCCGGATACTACGTAACCGACCATCAGGATTCTTTAAGTCAAGGCCACTCATGCTGGTCAGTGCAGTAAAAGGGACAAACACAGTATCTAAATCCTGCATTTCCCTGGCCCTGATATTAAACTGTTCTTTTGCCAATATGACAATCGACCGGCCTTCGGGCGTCTCATCAGCAAGTGAAGCTAGTTGAGCTGCATCAGCCAGTTGTTCTTTTGTAATGCCTTCTGCAGGAATAAACTCGGTGGCCATGCGGTTCCCTAATGTAATTGTTCCGGTTTTATCAAGAAGCAAAACATCTGTATCCCCAGCTGCTTCAATAGCTTTTCCACTTGTTGCAATAACATTTTTGCGCAATAACCTGTCCATTCCACTTATTCCGATAGCGCTCAGTAATCCCCCGATTGTTGTTGGAATAAGACAAACAAGAAGTGAAATCAAGACAGGCAGAGTAAGGTTGTGACTTGCCGGCAGACCTGAAGCCTTCAGACTATAACCAAAATATGCCGGCAAAGAAACAACCACCAGGAGGAATATAATGGTCAGACCTGAAAGTAGAATGATTAAGGCAATTTCGTTAGGCGTCTTTTGTCGTTTTGCTCCTTCGACCAATGCGATCATACGGTCAAGAAATGTAAAACCCGGTTCAGATGTTACTTTAATCGTAATCCGGTCACTTATAACTTTAGTACCCCCGGTCACTGCGCAACGGTCGCCCCCACTCTCACGGATTACTGGTGCCGATTCTCCCGTAATTGCCGATTCGTCAACACTGGCAATTCCGCCGATTACATCTCCGTCTGCAGGGATAATCTCACCGGCGTCACAGATCACAACATCTCCTTTTCTTAAATCATTTGCCGATACAAGTTCTTCTTTACTATGAACCAGTTTTCGGGCCATAGTCTGGGTACGGCTTTTACGTAAGCTATCTGCCTGAGCCTTGCCGCGGCCTTCAGCAACTGCTTCAGCGAAATTAGCAAACAATACTGTAAACCAAAGCCACAGTGTGATCTGAAAGTTAAAGTTAGAAAAATTACTATTGAAAATATCAGTAAATACCACAACTGTTGTAATAAGGGCTCCGATGGCTACAATGAAAATAACCGGGTTTTTCACCAGAACACCCGGGTTCAGTTTGAGAAAAGAATCTTTTAAAGCCTGTATCGCAATTTTATTAGTAATGAGGCGATTAATATCCCGTTTTTCCATGTTATTCATCTTAGAGATTAAAACGTTACACCTAAATTCATTAACAAATGTTCAACTATTGGGCCTAAGGCCAGAGGAGGGAAAAAGGTCAGCCCCCCGACAATGAGAATAACGCTTATCAACAACATAACAAACAACCAGTTGTCGGTTCTGAAAGTGCCTGATGATACAGGAGTGATCTTTTTCTTAGCCATGCTCCCTGCAATAGCCATTACCGGAACGATTATCCCAAAACGGCCTATAAGCATTCCAAATCCAATCATCAGGTTGTAAAAAACCGTGTTTGTGTTGAGCCCTCCAAAAGCGCTGCCATTATTCCCGGCAGCGGAACTGAACGTGTATAATATTTCTGAAAGGCCGTGTGGCCCTCCATTATTGAGTGTTGATAACCCTGCAGGAATTGAGCAGGCAATCGCTGAAAATATCTTGATTACGATACTTGGAGCTAAAACGGCAAGAATGGCCATTTTAATCTCAAAAGCTTCAATTTTTTTACCAAGATACTCGGGAGTACGTCCAACCATAAGTCCTGCAATAAACACTGTAAGTATGACGAAGATTATTATCCCATATAATCCCGGGCCCACACCTCCAAAAATGATTTCGCCCAGCATCAGATTGAACATGGCAACCAGCCCTGACAGAGGTGATAAGCTATCATGCATGGCATTCACAGAACCATTAGAAGTAACGGTTGTAGTAACAGACCAGAGGACACTGTTCATCACTCCAAAACGGGTTTCCTTCCCTTCCATTGAGCCTGCTACATTCAATACATTGTTATGACCATATTCAGACCAGAGTGATATTGCAAGGCCCATGGCAAAGAGGATAAACATTGTAATAAAAATGGCCCTGGCCTGCCGTTTTGACTTCATATAATATCCGAACGTAAACACTAAACCAGCTGAAATGATAATCATTGAAAACAACTCTAAAAAGTTGGAAAAAGGAGTTGGATTTTCAAAGGGATGTGCACTGTTAGCTCCAAAGAAACCGCCTCCGTTTGTGCCAAGTTGTTTTATGGCAATTTGAGATGCAGCAGGTCCCAGAGGAATAACCTGCTCAGTTCCCTGTAAAGTGGTTGCTTTTACATAGTGCGAAAAAGTCTGAACAGCACCCTGCCCAACCAGAGCTATTGTAAAAATAATTGATAAAGGCAATAATACATATAGCACACTTCTTGTCATGTCAACCCAAAAATTACCAAGAGCATCGGTTGTTTTCCTGGTCAACCCGCGAATAAGTGCGAGTACAACTGCAATACCTGTTGCCGCGCTGACAAAATTCTGTACAGTGAGTCCCAGCATCTGTACCAAATAACTCAGAGTATTTTCACCGCTGTAAGATTGCCAGTTGGTATTGGTAGTAAAACTCATAGCCGTATTAAATGCAAGATGCCATGAAACATTTGGCAATTTTTCTGTGTTAAGTGGCAGATATGTCTGAAACATCTGCAAAAGAAACAAAAGGATAAAGCCAAACAAGTTGAAAAGGAGAACTCCATAGATATATGTTTTCCAGTTCATTTCCTCCTCACTTTTGATTCCGGATAACCGGTAAACAAGTTTTTCAAGCCAGCCAAAAACCGGCTTCATCATATGCTTTTCACCCATGAATACCTTAGCCATATACTTGCCTAGCAAGGGCGAAAGTACAGCCAGTAAAACCAGGAAAAGAATCAATTGAATAGCTTCATTCATATTTATTTGTTTTAGAATTTATCAGGCCTTAATAAAGTGTAAATCAAATAACCCATGATAAGAAGGGCTATAATACCTCCGATAATATAACCTGAAGGGCCTTTTGAGACTGATGCTTCCGGGAAGGAAGGTGCAATTGTTAACAAAACTGTTGCTATCATAAAAATTGGGTTTGTATGATACAATATTACACCAAAACTTATAAGGGTTTCGTAAAATAGAATATAAAATTCATAAAGAATTTATAAATATTTGCTGCCAGGAAGATATTGATGGCGGAGATATTCGAAAATATTCAGAATTATTCAATCTTAATCGGGAAGATAACAATCGGTATTCCAAATTTAAAGAATCTCTTCTGAATAGAAAAAATAGTATGGTTATGAAGCAACTTCGAAAGGTAAAATGTTTTAGAGAACACTAGTTGACCACCAAAGAAAGCTGCGCCCGTTAATCTGGGCCTTAATCTTTTCACAATCCTGTATATTTCATTTACCGGATCAGTACCAATTGTCCAGAGACTCTTTCCATACAAACCGAATTGATTGGCAATGGTAACATACTTTTCTCCGTCTTCTTTTACCTGCTTTGTAAAATGTTCGAGTTCCACCGTACCTCTGTAAATTTTAGAATTAATGATTCCGATTCGAATAAATACGATATTGCTATAAACACCTTTAAAATTCTCAAGAATCCGTAAAAAGGTATATAATCCTGTCCCTCCAAAACCACTGACTAATATAATTGCAGTTTTACCTTCCTTATTAAATTTGATTTTTTTCAGATTTCTGTCTTCGCACGGACGTTGCCCGATTAATTTTTCAATTTCCTTGAAGGCAGTTAATCTCAGCTTCTGCAGTTTTAGGGCAGTTTTAAAATAGTGACGTTTAATATTAATTGCCAGCAAGATAAGTAAACCTGTAATGACTATGGTTACCCAACCACCCTGACCAAATTTCAGAATAATAACTGAACACAGAATGAAAGAAGTTAGTATTAATCCTATACCGTTAATGGCTAATTTACGTTTCCATGGAACGTGCCTGCCTCTCATCTGCCACCAGTGTTTCACCATTCCTACCTGCGAAATCGTAAAAGTTATAAACACGTTAATGCTATACAGAACAACCAGTAATGCAACTGAGCCTTTTGATATGACCATCATAATAAGAGCTCCCATACCCATTAACAAGACTCCGTTCATTGTTACCAGCCTATCGCTGAGAGATGCAAAACGTTTAGGCAGCCAATGATCAATTGCCATATTTGCCATAATCCTCGGGCCATCAATAAAGCCTGTTTGTGCAGCAACTAACAATAGAGCTGCTTCCGATATAAGAGTTATCATAACGAAACTTCTTGACCAGAAAAAGCCCCATCCTGCTGTCAGATTATTAAGTAATACTGCATTTAACGTTTTGTGAGAATCCAGTTGTACATTAAAAAGCATATAACAAATCATCAAACCTAACACCATGAAGGAAAGTGAAATCATCATTAAAAACATAGTTTTTCGTGCAGTAGCAACTTTTGGCTCACGTAGTATCGGCATACCATTACTTACAGCTTCAATTCCAGTATAAGTCCCTGCCCCCATGCTGTAAGCACGAAGAATTATAAAGAATGTGGCAAAAAAACCAAATTGCGAGACAGTTGAATGAATTTCCTGGGTTGTATGGCTGGCAACTGCTGCAAAATTTGAGGAATGAATAAATATGCCATATAAGATGGCAATTACGTGTGTAGTAATAAAAATTATAAATATCGGAGTGAGCGAGAGTACAGATTCCTTAACTCCTCTTAAGTTCAATAAAATAAGAAAACACACCCCTGCAAGCGCAAAAGTCAGTTTGTAAGGCAACCATGCGACCGGGAAAAAACTAAACAGGGCGTCAGCGCCACTGGAGACAGATATAGTAATTGTAAGTACGTAGTCTATTATTAGGGCTGAACCGGAAATCATCCCTACCATTGGTGACAAAAGTTTACTGCCAACCAGATATCCTCCTCCGCCATGCGGGAAAAGGCGCACAATCTGGTTATAACTTGAACTAATGATTATGATTGTAAATACTGTGCCAAGGGCAACAAATATCGCTAAACTCGTATGCCCCAGTAAATTCCGGTACGCCTCCTCCGGGCCATAGCACGATGATGAAATGCCATCAGAACCAAGGCCTATCCATGCAAAAAAGGCAACCAGGGTTAGTTTATGGAAAATTCCTTTATCATGAATAGCCTTGGCCCTTCCGATAAAAGTGTTTTTTAGTTTTTCTGGAAATGTAAATCCTTCAGTTGAAGTCACCATATTCTTCCTGTCAGTAATCCCAATAACAATTTTTTCAGTTAAAGGTTTTCATAAATCAACTTCTGATGCATGTATATCGTGCGAAAATAATGCAATGCCCATAAGGAATATATAAGGATTACTTAATAACATATAAAGATTTCATAAAGATGATACGGCAAAACAGGGCAAAGGCATATTGGCGTAACGGCTTAATGGGTATTAAGTTGAGATATGTAACTATTGAGCCTTAGAGCCGATGAGCCATGGTGTCGTTTTGCGGTTAAGGGCTTTTGTTTTATATTTGTTTATCTAACCTAAAACTTAGTAAAATGCCTGTTTTTACAAGAACAACTAAAAACCTGATACTAAAGATCGATGAGTTCTTTGATAATATCGATCTGGGTCTGCTGGTTTTCAAGGAGGCTATAAAAGCATTTCTGGATAAAGATATGGAAGCCTTTAACAGGCATCTTCAGAAGGTTGATTCGCTTGAAAATAATGCCGACAGGCTTCAGCGTTCGATTGAAAATGAAATGATAACACATTCTATCCTGCCGCAACACAGAGCAGAGGTCAGTACTCTCATTGACGAACTGGATGAGATAATAGATGCTCTTAAAAGCTCTTTAAACGAGATATGTATTGAGATGCCGGATATCCCGTCATCGCTAAATAAGAACTTCATCAGTCTCTCCGAAACATCAGTAAGCGCTGCAGAAGAACTTATTCCCGCCGCAAGGGCTTACTTCAAGGCACCATATACTGTAAGGGAAAAATTACTAAAAGTCTATTATTTTGAAAGCGAGACAGATAAGATATCCTTTAACATGAAAAGGATCATCTTTCAGGAAATGAAAGAACTTGATCTTGCACATAAGGCACATCTGAGGTATATAATCCATCATGTAGAAAACATTTCAGATCTGGCACAGAAAGCGGCAGATCTGCTTTCGGGGATGGCGATTAAGATAGTTATGTAGGCGCAAGGAGTGAGAACAAGCAAAATTAAATAAAACAAGCTCATTTATCTTAAATAAAATGATCCTCTTCTTCCTTACCAGCGGTCTATTTCTGGGTTGGTCACTCGGAGCTAATGACGCTTCCCATATTTTCGGGTCAGCGGTTGGCTCGAAGATGGTAACTTTCAGAAAAGCAGCTATTATAGCGTCTGTTTTTTTTATCCTTGGTGCTGTTATTCAGGGATCAGGAACCTCGCAAACATTGGGAAAACTTGGAGCTGTTAATGCGATCGGAGGATCGTTCACAGTAGCGCTCGCTGCTGCTATTACAATCTATATGATGACAAAATTTGCACTCCCTATTTCCACAACGCAGGCGATCGTAGGTGCAATAATCGGATGGAACTTTTTCACCGGAAACAGGACGGACAGCAAAACCTTGTCAACTATTGTAGCAGCCTGGATTGCAGGACCGGTTATAGGGGCTGTTTTCTCAATTGCACTATATATACTTTTTAAAAAATTTAAAAGATCAGTCAGGATACATCTTATCAGATTTGAGTCATATATTAAAACGGGATTGGTAGTTGTAGGGGCTTTCGGGGCTTATAGTCTTGGTGCAAACAACATTGCCAATGTTATGGGTGTATTTATTCCGGCTTTCAATCTACAAGATCTTAACCTGTGGATCATAACCCTTAATTCAAACCAGCAACTTTTTCTTCTGGGAGGACTTGCAATCTCGACAGGCATTATTACCTATTCCTGGAAAGTAATGGACACAATAGGGAGTAACATTTTAGAACTTTCTTCGGAAGCAGCATTGGTGGTCGTTCTAGCCCAGTCGTTGGTGCTATTCATTTTTTCATCGACAGGTTTGTCCGATTTTATCGTATCAATAGGCCTTCCACGTATTCCAATGGTCCCGGTTTCAAGTTCGCAGGTTATTGTTGGCTGCATTCTGGGAATTGGTTTATATAAAGGGGTGAGAAATATTAATTTTAAAGTGCTTGGGGAAATAGGTCTGGCATGGTTAATTTCACCTGTTGCATCGGGTTTATTGACATTTTTTCTACTCTTCTTCATGAAGAATATCTTCAATATTAATGTAGGATCAAATACCGGTGAACAAATCGCTGCAGCTGAACAGATCACCAATACTATGAATTACAGTCAGGCCTATGCGTCATCAATAATAAAGTATTTCCTCCTGGGTATTTTTATATTTGGGACAATCGGGATAGCATATTATCTTCTACTGACAAGAAAGAAAAAAATGGGTCTTCAGAAATCTGAGGAAAAATTCTGGATGAATATGAAATAAATATTACTTTGAAGAAGATATGAACCCATTTATGATCCCCCTGTGATGTATAAAAATCTTACCGTTTTAGTTTAAGTGACATAAAAATTGCAGAGTTTTCTCATCCTTTGGGGAGATGTCGCGAAGTGTCAGGAGGGACATATCAAAGAAACGAATATTTCTTTCCGTAATAGATCATCTGACTAAGGAAATCGCTTGTATACTCAACGCAAACATCTTTAATAGAGCCATTTGCATCAAATTTCAAAGTCAGGTAAGGGTTTACAAAGCCTGTATACGGAGCAAGGTTCAGTTTTGCGTACCGTTCCAGAATTTCACTATGAAGCCGCGCATCAATTTTGACACCATAATCTTCAATCAACTTCTTTCCGGCCTCAAAATCACCTTCAGACTTAACCCGCTGAATCTCTTTTAACAACTCTCCAAACAGTATTTGTAGTTTTTTATAATCATTTATTTTGACAAAAGTTTTGTTCTCCCGATGAACAAACTCAACTACTTTGCCAGCTTTGCCCTTCTCAAAAACCCAATGACATATAGCCGATCTGTTTCTCATATGTGCTTCTTCGATATCTTTTCCGGGTTTTATTCTGACAATCTGTGTCAGCAATCCATTGCGTAAATATGCATCGTATGATGCTTTTGCAGCGTCTTCACCAGGAAGCAAGCGAAGTTCTATAATCTTCAGGTCCATGATATAATAAAGGGCGAATAGATCTGCCCGTGCTTCTTCAAGTGGAGATGCGTAATTTTTAAGTGCATTAGGATCAGTACCATGAGCAAGCTTTCCGCTTGCATGACCTACACACTCATGAAGATCAGTATGCAAAGCATCTGAAACTGATCCATACTTTTTAATCCGGTCAACTTCTGACTGATCAAATGCAAATTCCTCAAGAAAGCCGTTGCCCCGCGATGCCACATCATAGGCGATTGTAATATTTGCAAGAGTAACTGATTTAGAGCCAATCTCTTTCCTTATCCAGTTGGCATTTGGAAGGTTTATTCCCAGAGGAGAAGCCGGATAGCAATCACCTCCAAGCATAGCAATATTTATTACCCTTGCAGCTACACCTTTAACTTTTTCCTTCCTGTACTTCGGATGGATTGGTGAGTTATCTTCAAACCACTGTGCATTAGCTGTTATTATTTTCGAACGTTTTGTCGCCTCAATGTCAGTATAATCAACGATTGCCTCCCAGGTAGCTTTCATGCCCAGTGGATCTTCATAATTTTCAATAAAGCCATTGATGTAATCAACCATCGGATCGGTGTTTTTTGCCCATGCAATATTATATTCATCCCACTTTTTAAGATCACCAGTCCGATAGTATTCTATCAGAATTTTAAGCTCATCCTTCTGTTTCGCTGTTTCAGCTGAATTGATTGCCTTCTCAATCCATTGAATTATATTATCAATGGCTTTACCATATTTCCCTCCGGACTTATAGATCTCTTCGGTTAGTTTTCCTTTAACTTTTACAACCCTTGAATTTAAACCCAGTGAAATCGGGTGAGGATCATTTAAGCTTGTCTTCGCGGCATAAAACTCTTCAACTTCTTTCTGTGTTACTCCTTCATAAAAGTTCGATGAAGATCCGGAAACCATATCGGTACCTGCCTTCTGCTCCACTTTCCTCGGAAACAACTTTTCGTCAAATATAACTGGTGTCAGAAGGTTAATAAGCTGATCAGAACTTTCGCCTTTTGCCAGAGGCAACTTTTCTTTTTCAGAGGAATTTATCAGGTTTGCAAAAGATGCAGCAGAAAAGCCAGGGTTAAACTTATCACTTGAATAATGATGATGAATTCCATTAGCAAAAAACACCTTCTTTGCATATATCAGGAATGCTTTGTATTCAAGTGTTTCTCTATTGCCGGAATAACTTTCTATTATGGCTTCAAGAGTTTTTCTTATAAGCAGATTGTGCCTGAAGTTTTGATCCCATAAGATATCCCTGCCAGCAAGAGCTGCCTGACTCAGGTAATAAATGTACTCTTTTTGCTTAAGGGATAAGTTTTCAAAACCAGGGAGATTATATTTCAGAACCCTGATATCATCGAACTGTTCTACAAAGTAGTTAAAATCATCAGTTACAACACCTGCTGACTTTTTAGTATCGCTGCCGGCATTTTGACTCAGTATTACCATAATGTAAAAGAATATATAAAAGTTTTTACGCAAAGATCGCAAAGATTTGAGATACTTCTTTCTAACTTTGGGATACTTAATACAAAAAAATAAACATGAACAAAATTATTGAAGACTTAAGATCCGAATTGATCCGGAATGCAGATGAAAAGACTAAACAATCCGGTGAACATTTCTTTAAGGAAAAAGTCAGAATGTATGGTATCAAATCTGCCACAGTGATCAGAATCGGTAAAACACATTATAAAGAGATAAATGATAAGGACAAATTAAATATCTTCACTTTATGCAATGAATTATGGCAATCCGGTATTATGGAGGAAGCTTTTGTAGCATGTAATTGGTCATACAATGTAAACAAACAATATGTGCATGATGATTTTTATGTTTTTGAAGGATGGGTGAACAACTATATAAGTAACTGGGCAACATGCGACACACTCTGTAACCACACAGCAGGCACGATTGTTGAAATGTATCCTGAACTTGTTTCAGAATTAAAACATTGGGCAAAATCCAAAAACCGCTGGGTTAAACGAGCATCTTCAGTGTCGTTGATAATTCCAGCCCGCGGAGGCAAATTTCTGAAGGACATTTTTGAAATAGCTGATATCCTTTTGTATGACAAAGATGATATGGTTCAAAAAGGTTATGGATGGATGCTTAAAGCAGCCAGTCAGGCTCACCAAAAGGAAGTATTCGATTATGTTATCAGTAAAAAATCATCAATGCCCAGAACCTCTTTAAGATACGCAATAGAGAAAATGCCTTTCGAATTAAAAGCCATGGCAATGGCAAAATAATTTGTTCCCTTTCTTACCTTTACATGGTTATTTTCATCTTCAGAATATAATTAACTTAAGAATGATAAGATTTTTTTTATTATTAATTGCTTTGTTAATACCGGGCTTTGCCATTTCCCAGGATAGAGTAACGGGTCATGACTTTGCGACAAGATCCGAGGTAATTGCACGGGGCGGAATGGCAGCAACAAGTCAACCCCTTGCTACTCAGGTGGCGCTGGATATCCTGAAAAAAGGAGGGAATGCAATCGATGCCGCAATTGCTGCCAATGCAGTTCTGGGGGTAGTAGAACCAACCGGCTCAGGCGTGGGAGGTGATCTGTTTGCCATTATATGGAGCGTGGAAAAAGGCAAACTGTATGGTCTTAATGGAAGCGGTAGATCGCCAAGATCACTTAAACTTGAATATTTCAGGGAAAAAGGGTACCAGTTTATTCCTTCATTTGGTCCACTGCCTGTTTCGGTTCCGGGATGTGTAGATGGCTGGTATGAAATGCATGATATGTTTGGCAAGCTTCCAATGAAAGAGCTTCTTCAGCCAGCTATCAATTATGCAAGGGAAGGATTTCCAGTGACTGAAGTCATTGCTTATGCACTCAGCAAAAATACCGAACTTCTGAAAGAATATCCTAATATTAAAGAGGTATATATGCCTGGGGGTAAGGCCCCTGCAAAAGGCCAGGTATTCAGAAACCCAATGCTCGCCAATACGCTGGATAAAATTGCCAGAGGAGGAAGAAATGAGTTTTACAGGGGAAGCATAGCAAGAGATATTGATGCATTCATGAAAAAACAGGGTGGATTCCTGTCTTATGATGATTTATCACGTCATCATTCTGAATGGGTGGAGCCGATAAGCACAACTTATCGTGGTTATGAAGTTTGGGAACTTCCACCAAACGGACAGGGAATTGCTGCCCTGCAAATGCTTAATATTCTTGAGGGATTTGATATTACTTCAATGGGATTTGGTTCTTCAGAATATATTCACGTTTTCACCGAAGCAAAGAAGCTGGCATTCGAAGATCGTGCAAAATATTACGCTGACCCGGTTTTCAGTAAAATACCTGTAGCACAACTTATCTCAAAAAAATACGCTGCTGAAAGACGGAAGCTAATTGATCTAAATAAGGCTGCAAGAATCTATGATCCCGGGAGAATTGAAGCAGGAAATACAATATATCTCACCGTAGCTGATAAATTTGGCAATATGGTTTCTCTGATACAGAGCAACTATCGCGGAATGGGTTCAGGTATGTGTCCTACCGGACTTGGTTTCGTTCTGCAGGACAGAGGTGAGATGTTTACACTTGAAGAAGGTCATAATAATGTATACGCACCGGGAAAAAGGCCGTTTCATACAATAATCCCTTCCTTCATAACTAAAAATGGCAAGCCATGGATCAGTTTTGGGGTCATGGGCGGAGATATGCAGCCTCAGGGACATGTTCAGATTGTAGTTAACCTTATTGATTTTAGAATGAACCTGCAGGAGGCAGGTGACGCTCCAAGGATACATCATGTAGGATCATCAGAGCCAACAGGACAACAGATGACAGATGGCGGGATCCTTCAGCTTGAGAACGGGTTCCGTTGGGAGGTAATTCAAAAACTGATCAAAATGGGACATACTGTTCAGTGGAATCTTGGTGATTATGGTGGTTACCAGGCCATTATGTGGGATGATAAAAACAAAGTGTGGTTCGGTGCATCTGAGTCAAGAAAAGACGGACAGGCGGCAGGGTATTGAGAGGCGCAGGGCGCAGGGCCAAGGGCACAGAGCGCAGGGCCAAGGGTATTAAAAGACAAAAGACAAAAGTAAAAAGTAAAAATGCAAAATGCACCCTGCCTGCCGGCAGACAGGGTGGGGTTATATAAACTATAGTTTGTATAAGTTACTATACAAATTTGCACACCAAACAATATGACATTATTTACAAAGATCTGTAACGGCTAGTGGAGATTCCTCGCCGGGGCTCGGAATGACATGGCAATTAGGTGGTTATGGGGGGCAGAAGTGGCGATTCGAGTTACCTTTTTAATTAAGCAATTCGCCTGCGAATCGCCACTTCTGCCCCCTGTGATCATCAAGGGCATTGTCATCCTGAGCGTCAGCGAAGGATCTCCCGATCCCATTATGGTACTCCTGAAAGGGGTTTGTTAGTAGCGCCAGCGAAGGATCTCCTGCTCTGCAAAGAGTGAGAAAACCAGTTTACTAAGATGTGTATAAAGGGCACTATTTTACTATATTTAAAACCTTAGCTTTACCGGCTATGCCCGTTAGGTGGTTGGGAGGTAAAACTAAGGGGAATTTAGGTGTTTATTCCTAATAAATCCATTATCCCATTTATGAAAGTTAGCGGGTGAGCCGGATTCCCTGGTACATACAAATCAATATGGTTTTCCTCAATAAATCTTCTGTCAAGTGCCGGGCTGCTATCAAAAATACCGCCGCTTATTGCATCAGTCCCCACGAGAATAATTATTTTAGGTGACGGTATGGCATCATAAGTAATCTGTAATGGTTCAGCCATGTTTTTGGATACAGGTCCGGTAATCACAATCCCATCAGCATGACGGGGTGATGCAACAAACTCTATTCCATACCGACCTATATCAAAATTTACATTTCCTGCAGCATTAAGCTCCAGTTCACAACTATTGTCACCTGCTGCTGAAACCTGCCTGAGCTTAAGAGATCCATGAAATAATCTATGAATTTCATTTCTTATCAGACCGGGGTTCAGTGTAATCGGGGTTAAAACACCTTCAGAAATTATCAACCTTTCTCTTTCATTTACAGCCATCCTGTAATCTGTAGTAAAATGAATTTTACCAGGATAAAGCCTTGAACATTCTGCACAAAAAGTACACTTACCCAGATCAATCCTTACAGGATTTCCCAAAATTGCATTTGTCGGACAAATATCCGCTAAAGTCTTTTCGTCAACTTTTTCAGAGCTGATTTCAGGGCGACCCCTGAATATTCCGGGAACTTTTGCTTTTCTTAGATCCGGAATGTATTGTTTGCCCTGATGATACAGAATTTGTAATGTCTTTAACATCGTTTTTGTCTTTTAGGTTTAAAGATCATGTCCGCAATACGACAAATCAAAACTTTTATTAATTACCGGGAAATCAGAAATTTCATTGTTTCTTACCGATAATGCCAACGCAAGCCAGTTGTGGAACGAAGGATCCTTAATCTTATAAATCACCAGTTCACCTTTATTGTTTGTCACGGCAGCATGGCATATTTCACCCCTCCACCCTTCTGTCAGAGAGATTGCAAATAAATCAGGCTTCAGAGTAACTGGTTGAGGTTGAGTCTTTGTTGATTCAGGAATCTGATTCAACCATTTCCTTATATATTCTATTGACTGCAATACCTCCTGTTTTCTGATCTGTACTTTTGAATATACATCACCATGATGCTTTAGAATTGGTTCGTGATTTAACTCAGGATATCTGCCATAAGGGTGCGACATTCTTATATCCCTGTTCAGGGCATTCATCCTGGCTGACATTCCAACTGTGCCGATTGACAATAACTGATCATATTTCAAGGTGCCGGTTCTCTCAAATCTCGATAAAGAGCTTGGTAGTTTTGAAAGCTCGCCATTCATTTCAACAAAATCTGGTTCAAATGCATCTAATATTGTAGTTAACCTTTCAGACAGAGCTTTGCTAAATGGAAATGGGTTGTAACCGGTACGGATTAATCCTTTAGCCAGACGGTTCCCGCACCATTCCTGGAAAAAATTGATTATTGGGGTTCTGAGTCTTCCGAATACAGAACTACCCAGTTGATAGGCAACATCGGTGCAAATTCCGCTTAAGTCGCCGGTATGAACCGCAATTCGTTCCAGTTCCTGTGCAAGTGTTCGTGAATAGATGACTTCACTCTCAGGTACTGTTCCGCTGAGGCTTTCTAATAAATATGCAAATGCTGTTGTATGGCCAATAACACTATCGCCTGCTATGGATTCAGCCAAGGTAGTTCGCTGAATTAGTTTTGTTTTATCAAGGAGTAATTGTTCCAAGCCCCTGTGTTGATAACCTAACTGAATTTCAAGATGCAATATCTGTTCGCCATTACATATAAACCTGAAATGTCCGGGTTCTATTATACCTGCATGCACCGGCCCTACTCCCACCTCATGAAGTTCTTCACTTTCAATGCTGAAAAACGGATAGTTATGAATCGTCTTGGATTTATCAATCCTATATTCAGAATAACGAACCGGTTTTAGCCATGGATGATCGATATAATCAATACCGAAGTTTTCATGAATTTCGCGTTCAAATCTTTCGAAAGAAAGGTTTTTTGCAGAAAAAGAATTGAGTTTGGAATCGCTTCTGACAATCGAAGAAGAAATCAGGATATTATGCTGAATATCATCTGCAACACAACACATTAGTCGTATTACATCAAGCACCCTGTAACCAAAATACAAAACGCAATGTCTTTCAGGATGTTCCGCGAGCAAGGATATATTTAGATTATAAAATATATCATACTCTAGTTCCGGTATTGTGTTAACCGGAACTGGTTGATGGTTTTTTATTGTTATGAAGCTCATTTTAATTAGGTAAGATTTTAACTGCATCCTGAATTAACTGAACAAATATTGCCGGTGGATTTAGTCCCAGCCAGATTGCTGTAAACATCAATACATACTGAGTTAATGATTCCCAAGGGCTTATTTTTGGTATTTTACTCTCATCTATATCAGGCACGGGAAGGAACAGAATTTTCAAGATATTCTTTCCAAAGGCCCATATAACAATCGTCAATAAAAGTAATACAAGAACCAGTAACACTATATAGTTGCCATCAAAGAGTGATTTGAAGATCAGGAACTCACTTACAAACAATCCGGAAGGGGGCATAGCAGTTGCACTTATAAACCCTATAAGCAACACAATTGCTCCTGTGGGATTATACTTAAAATAGTTGCCCACGTGCTGAATACTTTTGCTCTGAAACGTTCTGTATAACTGATTGTATTGAAAAAATATACCCGATTTCACAAAAGTGTGCAATATAATATGCAGAATAGCTGCATAATAGCCAATTCCCCCTGCTGCTATTCCAAGCATTACAATACCCATATGTTCAATTCCGGAATAGGCTAACATTCTTTTAATATTCATAACCTTAGTCATGTATACAGTTGCAACAAATATTGAAATAAAAGCCGCAAAAAAGATGATCAGATTAGCCCAGTGAAAAATAGATGTATGAGCAATAACTGCATAGAACCTGAATATTCCGACAAACCCAAGATTCATCAGTACGCTTGCAAGTAAAGCACCTGCAGGGGCTGGCGCTTTATCCTTTGCATCTATACCAGCTGTATACATCGGGACCAATCCGAGCTTTGCTGTAAAACCTGTAAAAATAAAAAGAAATGCCAGTTTAAGCCAGAATGTGTTCAGCTGATCTTTATGAGCCATCAGGTTGGAAAAAGAGAGATCAGTTGATCCGGCATGCTGAAGCGAAAGGCTTAGAAAAAGAATCCCGATAAAAACAAAAGTGATACTTATTGCACATATAAACACATACTTCCAGGTTCCCTCCAATGCAAGTTTATTCCTGTGATGATAAATCAGCATAGAAGCCGATAATGTTGTCATCTCTGTAAAAATCCATATAACAGCAATATGGTTGGCAAGATAAGCAGCGCTGATTGACGTTAAAAGGATGACAATTGCTGAAAAATATATAGCCCTGGACTGGGGTGTCTCATTGTGCCTTTTAATATACAAATAGCTGTGAATAAGGGCTGGAATAGTCACAATGCTCAAAGCAACCAGAAGAAGCAATCCTAAAGAATCGAAAGAAAAATATTCTAAAACTGTATTTTTATAATGAAACCCTGCGTAGATAGTAAATCCGGTTTGAATAATACCAAAGAGAATAACCATTATATAATTTAAAACAGTATTCCTGTTTATCAAAAGTAATCCGGCAATTACAAAAGCACATATCAGATATATCAAAGTCATTATTTCAGTGATTAATAATCTTTCAAATTGGTAAGCTTGTCAACATCAACATCTTTAAAAACATCACCTATTTTGTTGAGGAAAATCCCCAGTATCAATACACTGGCAAATACATCAAGCATTATACCCAGGTTGACAAGGTTTGGCATTTCGTTACCGACTGCCAGGGAGAGAACAAAAACTCCATTCTCAATCATCAGATATCCCATAACATGTGTAATAATCTTTTTCCTTGTGGCTATGAAGTACAACCCGGTAAATAGAGTTGAGAGAGATACTATGAAGAATATTTTATCAAGATGGGTATCCTGTATTGAATTCGCGAGCAGGACCGTTATAACTACAATCATTGTAATTATTATCAGTGAGATGAAGTGCGGCAAATAAGGTTCAGTTTCCCTGGTAATCTTGTTTCTCTTAATCAGATAACCCAAAAATACCGGAACAGCCACGGCTTTAAAAACAATAGTCTCGAGCAGGATAAGGACCAGGTTCCATGTCTGTATTTCACGCAACTGAAGGAATGTAACGCCAAAGAGCAGACATCCCTGCAACGCAAGAACTCTCACATAGGTAATGATCCTGTTAGCAATTGCAACATATAAAAGGCTGATAATGAATATAATTAATAAGACGTTTGTCATTATATAAAATATTAAACAAATTTGTCCAAAACAAGTAGCACGCCCAGGAAGATTAGAAAGCTGACCGACGAAAGGGTCAATATAAACTGAGGGTTATGGTTCATTCTGAAGCGAGCCATAAAGGATTCAATTAACCCTATCATTATTGCATATAGTACCTGTATCATTAAAAATAAAGGAATAGCCCAAATCAGGAATAATCCGCCTATAAAGAAATCAGCAATAATTGCTCCATACATTGCAAATTTAAGGTATCCGGTTGAAAGTATTAAACCAAGATCAAAACCACTGTTATCAAGTATCATAACCTCGTGGATCATAGTTAGTTCAAGATGGGTTTTGGGGTCATCCACAGGCATTCTGCTATTTTCGATCATTGAAATCATCAGCAATACAAAAGCGGCCAGTCCTCCCAACATATACGTTATTGACGAGCCAAGATGTAATGTTGAAAAGATATTATGGAATGATGTATTGCCGGTAAACAGAGCAAAAGAACCTATAAGAATGAAGAAGGCAGGTTCGGCAAACATTGAGAATAATGCTTCACGGCTTGCCCCCATCCCTTCAAAACTACTTCCCGTATCCATAGCTGAAATAATGCTAAAGAATTTACCTAAAGCAAGAATGTATGCGAAGAAAATAAAATCTCCGTCGAAACTTACAATGCCCTTATATGATCCAAACGGAACAACAAGGCAAGCCATAAATACTGTGGAAAAGTAGATTACCGGGGCTATTCTGAAAATAATACTTGTTGTTTCACTGTAAATAGCACCTTTTTTAAATAACCTGACCACATCTTTAACTGGCTGCAAAATAACGGGGCCTTTTCTACCTGAAACGATGCTTTTGGTTCTGATGATTATCCCTGTAAAGAAAATGCTGGTGAATAGTATTAGTATTATACTTAACATTTTACAAATTATTTAAAAAATGAAAAATTGATATTATCTTTTCAATAATAAGAGGAAGGCCAATTACAGAGGCAATAAAGATAATTCCATACAGAATGTATGTCTGTAAACGTCCATTCTGAAGAAATAGAAACGGATCGGTAATCCTGTTTATCAGTTTTAATGGTTTGTCAATAAAAATGCGCTCAATTTTATCATAAGGATCTGTTTCATAATGTTTCTCTGCCGGAAAAACCTCGTCAATCCCGACCTCATTTTTCTCTATATCCAGAAGAGGTTTAGCAAGTTTTGAGTAACTGCGGACGTAAGAACTGGCTGTATATTGTAGTTTACTCGTTGGATTGTTATAAGCACAACCCCAGGTTGATCCAATTTCAATATTTTTTTTCCTGGTAATAAGTTTTCTTAGTCCAACAATAACTAATACAAATAATATAAGTCCGAAGAATAACCAACTAATAGTCTGAAGCGAATCAACTACACCAACCTTAATAATATTCTGGTCAAAAACTGCACTCTGCAAATAAAGGGCAACAGGTCGTTTTAATGCATTTATGAAAAAAGACGGGAACAGGCCAATTAATATCATTAACGAAACCGTAAGATACATCGGGAATAACTGCCAGAAACCTGTTTCGTAAATTTCATCATCATGTTTCTCTCGTGAATTTCCAAGGAACACGATACTGAATGCTTTTGTAAAACAGAGTAGTGCCAGACCTCCTATCAATACTAATCCACCTATTGAAAACACTATTGCTATGAGTGAAATCAGATTTGCGCTGTAAAGCCAATTGTACAACCCCCCATAAATAAGAAATTCCGAGATAAAACCGTTCAAAGGTGGCAGTCCACAAATGGCAATCGAAGCAACCAGGAACAGAACAGCAGTTTGTGGCATCTTTTTAATTAATCCACCTAAGCGCTCCACATTTAGTGTATGAGCCGCCTGATAAATATTACCGGCACTGTAAAACAGAAGAGATTTAAATAATGAATGATTCAATGTATGAAGTAATGCACCGGAGAATCCTAATATTGCCATCCATTTATTTGATGACCCTAATCCTATGCAACCTAATCCTATTCCTATTCCTATTATACCAATGTTTTCGACACTATGGTATGCAAGTAACTTCTTAAGGTTGTGTTGGATAGTAGCCAGCATTACGCCATAAATCCCTGTAAATAATGATATAAACAATATTATATAACCAATTGTAGTGTAGTCGGTTCTGATTAACAGTAACATCCTGAGGATACCATAAATACCAATCTTAATAAGAACACCGGACATTATTCCGGAAACATGTGTAGGTGCAGCCGGGTGAGCATAAGGAAGCCAGGTATGGAAGGGAACGAAACCTGATTTTATAGCAAAACCTATAAAGAAGCAGAGAAAAAGCACTGTTCCTGCCAGCACTGATTGATTACCCGAAAAACTAACAATTGCATCAAACCCGTAACTTCCTGTTTTGAAAGCAACGTATATAAACCCCAGCATTATGAAAACGATACTGAAATGTGATTGAATAAGATAATTAAGCCCGGCTTTAATTGTTTCAGGTTTTTCGTGTTCAAATATTACAAGAGTAAAAGCTGAAAGCGCCATTAATTCCCATAGTAAAAGAAAGATAAATCCGTTTTGAACAGAACTTATTCCCAATAATGCGAAATAAACCAGCAGGAAAGCGATGCAGTGTAGTGTGATCTCATTCTTCTTTTCCCTGTACTTTTTCATATAATTAAAACCATACATAGCGCCGGTCACAATTGTGAAATTAATTGTAAGTATAAACCATGCGGATAAAGAATCAATAATTACCGGCACTTTTCCAAACATTATTGTTCCTGATAAAACAACCTGATAACTTTCACCAAAGAGCGCTTTTATTGAAAAAAAGCTGCTGAGGGACGCAATGACAATTACTGTTGCAACTGTAATAATACCTTTACTTTTTGTACTGACAAACAGCACAGAGATGATGGATGATAATAATATGATAATTAGAATATTAATCAATGCCAAAGGTTTAAAATTGTTCCAATAAAGATAGCAAGAATAAATACGATACCATAGATAACATATGCCTGGATCTTCCCATTCTGAATAAACTGGAAAAGATTGATAAATCGTGTAATCTGATGCATCACCGGACCTATTATTTTAGCTTCAAAAATATCGATATAAAACGACCGGTACTTTCGTGACTCAGGAAAAGTTTCATCTTGTCTGATTTCATCATACCCCTTCTTCTCAATCATTAAAAAATTAAAGAGTTTCCCGAATGATTTTGAAAAGGACTTGCCTGTATATTGCATCCGGTCTCCGGCTGCAGGATATGCACAACCCCATGTAGAAGAATATTTTACTTCACTCCCTCTGGTAAAAAACCATCTGAGTAGAAATACAAAACCAATAACTGCAATCAACAGAAATGAAGCCAGACTAATATTCTTAAGTATTCCAATATATCTTTGCAAATCAGGAATATTGAAATTGACACTATTGAATGTATTATTATTAAGCACAGTTCCAATAATCCCAATAAAATAGCCGGGGAAAAAAGCGATAATAATCATTGCAGCAACTATAAAATATTGCGGTAAAAGCATTAACAATGAAACTTCAACCGGTTCGTGTTTCAATTCCTGACGAGGTGTTCCCAAAAAGACAGTACTGAAAGCCTTTGTAAAAGTAAGTAACGATATGCCACCTATCATACTGAGACCTGCAAATAATATTACCATTAAAGTTATCTGCGAAATACCAGCAGAATTTATGCCATTAAGAATCCCGCAATAGATCAAAAACTCAGAAATAAATCCGTTGAGTGGAGGGATACCTCCGATAGCTATGGCACCGGTAAGAAATAATAAAGCGCTCTTTGGCATCTTCTTTATTAATCCACCTAGTTTATCCATATCGCGGGTATGAGTCTGCCGGTAAACTGAGCCTGCGGAATAGAAGAGAAGTGACTTAAATAACGAATGGTTAAGCACATGCAGTAATGCACCACCAAATCCAAGAAAACTCAATAAACCCTGTCCTGTGCCCATACCTATCAGTCCAAGGCCGATACCAATACCTATTATACCTATATTTTCTATCGTACAATAGGCCAGCATTTTTTTGAAATCCCTGTGAACAGCAGCATTCATTATCCCGAACAGGCCGGTTAATAATGATATCGTTATAATAATCTCTCCAAGGATAATATAATCGGCTTTCAGACAGGCTATTATCCTGAAAATACCAAAAATCCCCATTTTAACAATAACCCCTGACATAACTCCTGAAATGTGTGATGGAGCAGCAGGATGGGCTTGCGGCAACCAGGTATGTAATCCAATAAATCCAGCCTTCAAACCGAATCCGGTGAAGAATAACAAGAATAGCCAGATGTTCGGGTTCGACCCAAAAAATACACTTATACCTTTAAAGTCGAAAGTGCCGGTTTTGAAATAAACCCAGATAAATGCAACTGTTAAGAGAACTACACTCAGATGCATCTGAACAAGATAGTTTATTCCTGCTTTAAGCACTTTAGGATTCGTATAATCAAATAACACAAGGAATAATGACGACAACGACATAACCTCCCACGCCAGTATGAATGCTATACTGTGCTGCACCATGCACACTATCAGCATCGATGATTGAAATACAATATATAAGATCCAATGGAAACTAATTACAGAAGGGTGAACAGTTGATGATTTAAGATATCCCGCACCATATAATACCCCTGTAACAGATGTAAAATTGATTATCAGAATAAACCATGCCGCCAGGGCATCAATTCTTAAAGGAATTTCACCGAAAAATGATCCACCGTTGACCAAAAATTCAATTCCGTCGCCTGAAAATCCATTTAAGGCAATAAAACTGGTAATTAATGCGATTAGGAAAACAGAAATGATACTAATGATTGACTTAAATCTTAGAGGAATAAACGGGAGCACAATTATCCCTGAAAACAAGACTATTACATATAATCTGAATAAAAGACCAATTAATTCTTTACCCTCATAAAACATCATGCTTTGATTAGTTCAACCGGCTGTTTTAAACAGGGTGCGAATTTAATAAATAATTTGTGTTATTCAACCACTTTACATACTTTTAAGAAAGTTTACAAAAGTTGCATTTGCGACTTTTATCTTATTGAAATTTTACCATTCACAAATGAGTTTGAGTATCTGCATACTTTTAGTAACTGCATTATTTATACTGTTTATCAGCTTTTCCAAAGAGGCATGGTCAGGTAACATTGCTCTTGGCGCCGTAATAATTAATGCAGGAATTAGTTCATGGGTTGCTGTCAATGCCGTTTTAGGACACTCTTACATTGAAATTATACATGGGGGTCCTGTTTTTGGCGAAATTCCAATAAGGATAGATGCTCTTTCAGGCTGGTTTATTTTAATGATGAACTTCACTGTTCTTACCGGCATACTTTATGGCAGGCGTTACATGAAGCAATATGAAAATAAGTCCGGAATGATCCCATTGCATTTTGTATGTTTTATTATCAATCATGCAAGTATGATTGGAATTTTTGCCATACAGAACAGTCTTGCATTTCTTTATGACTGGGAAATTATGGCTCTGTCGACGTTTATAATGGTTATTTTTGAATACAAAAAACCGGAAACTTTAAGAGCAGCGGTCAACTTCCTGATACAATCGCATATATGCATTTTATTACTTACCATTGGGCTTATATGGATCAGTTCGCATACGGGGTCATATGACTTTAACACAATTACCGCATACAGCGCGTCAGTATCACCTTTGATTAGCCTTACCCTGTACCTGTGTTTTTTTATCGGTTTTGCAATTAAAGCTGGTTTTGTACCTTTCCATACATGGCTTCCATATGCCCATCCTGTGGCACCAGCTCATGTTTCAGGAGTAATGTCGGGGGTCATGATCAAGCTGGGTATTTTCGGTATTTTAAGAATGCTTCTATTAGTGAACCAGAATTACCTGACTATCGGATATATTATTTTAACTATTTCAATAATATCCGGGGTGTATGGTGTGGTATTGGCTATTATTCAGCATAATCTAAAGAAATTGCTTGCATATCATAGTATTGAAAATATTGGCATTATCGGAATCGGAATCGGAATCGGGGCGATTGGCATTGGAATAAAAAACCCGTACCTGGCTTTTGCCGGTTTTGCAGGGGCATTATTGCATGTGCTTAACCATTCGTTGTTTAAATCATTATTGTTTTACGGGGCCGGAACAGTTTATCAGGCAATTCATACATTAAATATCGACAGTATGGGAGGTTTGATCAAAAAAATGCCACATACAGCTTTCCTGTTCCTTGTTTCCGCTATGGCTATCTGCGGCCTGCCGCCATTCAATGGATTTGTTTCAGAGTTTTTGATCTACCTTGGCCTTTTTGAAGGTGTCCATTCGGGATCTTTATCAATTACTACATTTTGTATTTTATGTATTGCCGGACTTGCTCTGATAGGAGGTCTGGCGCTTCTGTGTTTTACAAAGGCTTTTGGCATTATATTTCTTGGAGAGGCAAGAAGCCAGTTCGATAATGATATTAAGGAAGCAGAAAAATCAAAACTATTTCCTGGTTATCTTATAGTCATATTTATTATTTTTATCGGACTGTTTCCTCAGCTTATCTTAAAGCTCCTGACCAACCCGGTAAGTTTATTTACATCCGGTTTAAAGGATGGGTTCCCGGCAGTAATGATCGGCAATAATCTTCGGTCGATAAGCCTGGTAACCTGGGCATTTATACTAGCAATTGCATTGATAGCGACAATAAAACGATTTGTTCTTCGTAATAAAAAAGAGGTTATAACACCAACCTGGGCTTGCGGTTATGTTGCACCTAACAGTAAAATGCAATACACCGCCAGCTCATATGTACGCTCATACAGAAAGCTGATTAGACCGTTTCTGTTAATGAATAAAAAGGAGGGAGATATAAAAGGAGTATTTTCAAGTCCGATTCATTCCGAGACACATCCTTATGATAAGATTGAAGCTGCCTTTGTTGATTTTCCATTGAAAATCATGAATAAAATAATGGCGCGTGTCCGGTTTATTCAAAACGGGAATATGCGTTATTATATATTATACGGGGTGATTTTCATATTTATCATCATGATTATTTCGCTTTTAAGTGGTATAGCGGCTTATTTGTTTAACCTTATAAAACAGATGTAATATGGCCGGGTTAGTTTTTATTCTTATCATTATAACAAGCTTCTTCTTCCTAGGAATAGTCATCCGGACAAAAAGCATTTTCTCAGGCAGAAAGGGTCCCGGCATCTTTCAGCCCATGAAAGATATCTGGCGATTATTACGGAAAGAAAATGTGTACAGCCAGACTACAAGTTTTATTTTTAAAATTGCCCCTGATATTTATTTTGCTTCAGTATTGATTGCTATCATGCTAATTCCTTTTGGAAATCAGAAAGGAATATTCTCGTTTGATGGTGATTTTGTGTTTTTTGCCTATATACTGGCTGTAGGCAAATTTTTCAGTATTATCGGCGCTTTAGATACCGGTAGCAGTTTTGAAGGTATGGGAGCCAGTCGTGAAGCATTGTATTCTTTTCTTGCCGAACCCGCATTCTTCATTCTTATGGGTTCACTGGCTCTTCTTACCGGATATAGTTCCTTCGCAGATATTTTTAGTGGCATCCAGTTTGGTTCGTATATTTCCTACGCTATAGGGATCTTGGCTTCATTCGTCCTGGTTTTAATTGCTATGATCGAAAACAGCCGGATGCCTGTTGATGACCCGAAGACACATCTTGAGCTGACTATGATTCATGAGGTTATGGTCCTTGACAACAGTGGATTTGATCTTGGACTCATCCTTCATGCCACCAATCTGAAATTTGCCATGTACGGGGCTTTAATAGCTAACTTTTTTCTTACACCGGGAAGAGAATGGTACTATTCCATTCCAATTTTTATTGGAGTACAGGCTCTTTTTGCTGTTGTCGTTGGAACTTTAGAATCCTTCATTGCCAGGTTCAGGATGAATCATAATCCTCAGTTCATTTTCACTATTAGTTCTATTTCGCTATTAATATTTTTTGCTGTGCTCCTGATATTGGGTAAATATTTTTAACAAGAGAATCATAAATGGTCAATATTCTGCTTATAACATTTGCCATCAGCCTTATTTACATGGGAATTGCAAACAGACTTTCTACCTATATTAACATACTTGCAGTGCAGGGAATCATTCTTTTTGGAGTATCATTCATTGAACTTATCCAGATCAATACTATCAACCTGATTTTTATTTTATTTGAGACAATTGTTTTTAAAACTCTTGCTATTCCGTTATTTCTGAATTATGTTATTAAAAAGAATAATATCGTCAGGGAAGCACAACCTTATCTGCCTGATTTTCTTTCTGTTGTTATTATAACCTGCTTCCTGCTCGGGTCCTTCATTTTGTCAAATATTATAACCGGTGTACATATCCGTAAAATGTTCTTTTTAGTAGCAATTTCTGCATTGTTATCAGGGTTGTTTATTATCATCACCCGAAAAAAGATTATTACCCATATAATGGGTTACCTGGTAATAGAAAACGGAGTATTCATTTTATCCCTTTCGGCAGGTAACAAAATGCCAATGCTTGTGAATTCAGGAATAACGCTTGACATATTTGTAAGTGTGCTTGTCCTGGGTGTTTTTGTAAACCGGATAGGGAACACCTTTGAGGAGATGAATGTTGATAACTTAACCAATTTAAAGGATTAGTATAAATGTTTGGTTATTATCTTATTATAGGTTTTCTGATAGGAATAGTTTCAATGCTCAACCGAAACTGTATGGTTCGCATTATTCTACTTAGCACGTTTTTGGCCGTACAAACAGCCATTACCGTTTACGCATACTTTCATCTGAATGAAATAAGTTCCGGATATTTTAAATCCGATGCTCTTGGGGTTATATTTTTGTGTGTGCTTACAATATTAAGTTTTACAACTTTTTATCATAGCTTCATCTATCTTAAGCACAGGAAAGACAGCAGCCGTTCTCAAAGCTTTTACTTTGCAGCGTTGATTATGCTGATAATTGTAATGACTTGTGCCTATCTGGCTTCACACCTTGGGGTAATGTGGGTTTTTATTGAATTGACTACACTGAGTGTCGCAGTGTTAATATATCATGAACGGACTCCACTTTCTCTTGAAGCAACATGGAAATATGTATTTATATGTTCCATTGGAATAACAATAACTTTTATCGGTATCATCCTGTTAAGTATTGCCATTGGTGAAACAGAAATAACCAATTTCTCATTTAATGCAATTCCGGCTCAGTTGCTTCGTGTAAATACATCATGGCTGAAAATGATTTTTCTTTTTATGATAGTCGGCTTTTGTACAAAGATGGGTCTTTTCCCGATGCACACCGCCGCAATTGACGCACATACTGTGGCTCCTCCTCCTATAAGCGCATTTATTTCAACCACACTGATGAATGTAGGATTCGTTTCCATCTTTCGCACTTATTCAATTTTTGCTCATACATCTATCCTGCCATGGATGAACACTATATTATTTTTATGCGGCCTGATTTCCATAATTGTTTCAGCAGCTTATCTGTTAAAAGTGACTCATCTGAAACGGATGAGCGCCTATTCAAGCATTGAACACATGGGCCTGGCAGCAATAGGGATCGCTTCAGGAGGCATAGGCTACTTTGCAGCTATTTTTCATATGATACTTCACTCATTTGTGAAAGCGAGCGTTTTCTATCAGATTGACCAGTTTCACCGCAATTTCAAAACGTATATGATCAATGAAACCGGAAATTACTTTAACAGAAATCTGCCCGGGGCTCTGGTCTTTCTATTGATACTAATTTCAATAACGGCTATGCCTCCATCTGGTTTATTTGTAACTGAATTCTGGATATTTAAAGCTTTGTTTACATCTGAACACATCTTCATTTTTATACTGGTATTGTTCTTTCTTTCAATTGCAATGTACAGCCTGGCAAAAAACTTTTTATATATCTTGTTTAACCAGACGAAAGATCTGCTTCCTGCTCAGGAAAAACCAAATCCTTCAGAAACATTGACTCAGTATTTTCTTTTAGCGCTGGTATTTTATTTAGGAATAAATCCTCCATCAGGGATGATTAATCTTATTCAGGAAGCTGTAAAAAACCTTCTTTAAAGTTGAAGTTTTTGATATGAAGACTTAAATGTAGCATATCATTTTTAATATATTTACTAGTTCGTATATTTTATAAACTAACAATTTTTTTCAAAACATCTTTATTTAGCTGATCAGATGAAGCAAAGGATGGTATGGATATTCCCATTTGCGTAATAAATAAGAAGGGGAATTCCATTCAGTATTCAGGTGCGCACAATAATCTTTATCTTATCAGGAAAAATGAATTAAATGGAACAAAAAGAAAAACTTGAAAGCGAACTCATAAAATGGAAGGGTGATTTCTCCCAGGTCGATGATGTATTGGTTATCGGATTGAAAATATGATTATTTAACATTTAATTGCATCTCTTCCTTAGCCTCGGGAATCTCAAGAACTTTTGTAGTTCCTCCTGTTTCAAGATTAATACCATGAGGAACATTAGTTTTCCATGAGCCTCCGGTAAAGTCCGGAACATCAATTGACTGTGACCTGTTTGCAACCGACCATTCACTCAATGGGGCAATTGAACTCCAGAGGGCCCCATCGTATACATCCTGATCAAGAGGCAACCCGTTCCGCAGGCAATCCATTAATCGCCAGTCCATAATAAAGTCCATTCCTCCGTGGCCGCCAACTTTTTTAGCCTGCTCCCCTACTCTTTTAACAATTTCAGGTGTGAATTTTTCAAGAATTGTTTTCATTTCATCACCGGTGGCCCAGCTTTCACCTAATGCAATGAGTTCTTCAGGGTATTTACGGGCCATACCCTGAGTGCCTTTTACCAGGTGTATTCTTGAGTATGGTTGAGTGGACGAAACATCGTGCTGTACCATTATTGTCTTTCCAAGTGAAGTTTTTACCATCGTTGTATTCATATTTCCACGGAACTTTGAATCTTTCCATTCAGCATAAAATGAATCGTTAGCAACAAGATCCTTTTCCCTTGGCCCCATAGTATAATCAATTGTTGACATTGATGATAGATATTCCATCTTATCACCCCTGTTTATATTCTGTACCTGACAGATCGGACCCAGTCCATGAGTAGGATAAAGATTACCATTACGGGTAGCATTTTCTTTCAGTCTCCACATATCGGTATATGCGCCGTCAGATTGCTGGTCGTTGAGAGGCTTCTTGAAATTGTAGCCCATAAGGTTGTGAATATATGCACCCTCCCCATGAATTATATCACCAAACATTCCCTGTCGCGCCATATTCAGAGTAAGAAGTTCAAAGAAATCATAGCAGCAGTTCTCAAGCATCATACAGTGCTTTTTTGTTCTTTCTGAGGTCTCTACCAACTGCCACGATTCATCAATCGTTCTTGCTATAGGAACTTCACAGGCAATATGTTTTCCATGTTCCATCGAATAGACTGATATAGGTGTGTGTAAAACCCATGGAGTACAGGTGTAGATCAGATCCAGATCAGGAAGTTCAACAAGTTTCTTCCATCCATCCTCAGAACCATAAAATTCCTGTGCGGCAGGCCTGCCTATTTTATTAAGATATTTCTGTGATTCTTTTACTGCAACCTCTCTCTTATCACACAGAGCTTTAATTTCTACTCCTTCGATATAAGATAACCTTTCAACGGCTCCACTTCCCCTGTCGCCAAGTCCGATAATTCCAATTCTGACAACCGGGATTGCAGGAGCAGCATATCCAGACATATTAAACTTCTGTGTATGAGGTCTTTTCACTGATTCAAGAATAGTGGCAAGATTTGATTCAGTTTGTTTCGGTGCACAGCTGGAAATTAAACCGCCGGCCATAGCCCCGGCTCCGGCAAATGTTGCTGTCTTTAGGAAATTACGACGGTTAGTTGTCATGATAAAAATATTTTCAGGTTATTTCAATAAATTTATTTATCCGCAAATTAGTATTTTATTCAATTGAGTATTGGTAAACAATAATAATTATGAACCAGGAGTTGATAAAATTATTAAAGGCTCCTCAAGGGCATTGTCATTCCGATCGCCAGCGAGGAATATCTTCAAGCCATTCATGCCATTCTTCACGGGATTTAAGGTACATCTCCATCTGATTTTCATTGAAAGGTAAATTAAATTATTTTTACATAAAATACCAGGATGAAGATTTATAAAAATATCCCGTTGAAGAAGTATAATACTTTCGGTCTTAATTACACGGCTGAATGTCTGATTCATATTAAGACTGAAAAGGAAGCTTCTTCTCTTTTCAATGGATCTGCTGATTGGAAAAAACCTCTTCTGATTTTAGGGAGTGGAAGTAATATTCTTTTTATCGACGATTTCAAAGGGACAATACTCTATCATGAACTGGAAGGAATTAAAATTGAAGAGCAGAAACAGAACAAAGAAAGCGTAATAATTTCAGCCGGGGCCGGAGTGATATGGGACAAACTGGTCGAATGGACAGTTGAGAATGGTTATTCCGGGTTAGAAAACCTCTCGCTGATACCAGGTACAGTCGGCGCCAGTCCTGTTCAGAATATTGGCGCTTATGGGACGGAGGTAAAAGATTTCATAGAAAAAGTTAAAACTATCCGTATCAGCGATGGAACGGTACGAATATTCCAAAATTCAGAATGTAAATTTGGTTATCGTAACAGTATCTTCAAAAAAGAAGAAAAGGGTCATTATCTGGTTACAAGGGTTTACTACAAGCTCATCAAAAAGCCTTTGCTCAATCTAGCCTATGGATCTTTGAAAGAAGAAGTCAGCAGACTGGGAAGTGAAAGTTTGAAGAATGTCAGACAGGCAGTTATTAATATCAGAAGAAATAAATTACCAGATCCCCAAATAATTGGTAATGCAGGAAGCTTTTTTAAGAACCCTGTTGTATCCCGTTCCATGGCCGACACTCTTAAAAAAGAGTATATTTTAATGCCATTGTTTGAAGATCAGTCCGGATTAACGAAGCTGGCAGCAGGGTGGCTTATAGATCAGTGTGGCTGGAAAGGGAAAAGAATAGGAGATGCCGGAGTCCACGATAAACAGGCATTAGTCCTCATTAATTATGGAAAAGCTACCGGAAAAGAGATTTACGAACTTTCGCAGGCGATACAAAAATCAGTTAATGAGAAGTTCGGGGTGGAACTTGAACGTGAGGTAGAAGTAATTGGTACTATCTGAATATCTTCCTCTTATCAAGTTCTTTCTGATATAATAAAGCATACCTGTTATGCTCGGCCAGAGTTCTTGAAAAGTTATGATATCCTGAAAAATCAGCTTTGGCAGCAAAAAAAAGGTAATCATGCTTTTCAGCATTTAAAACTGCTTCAAGGCCGTCAACAGACGGGCAGCCTATTGGTCCCGGAGGAAAACCATTATGTTTATAAGTGTTGTAAGGAGAATCTACAAGAAGGTATTTTTTTAACACCCTGGTAATTGTAAAATCATTTAAAGCAAATTTTATAGTCGGACAAGACTGAAGTGGGATTCCTCTCTTTAACCTGTTAAGGTAGACCCCGGCAATCCGAGGCTTTTCGTCAGGCTTTGCAACTTCGTCATCAATAATAGATGCCAGTATAGCAACCTCTTTCGGATTGAGTCCCTTCTCTTTAGCTTTTTCAATGCGCTGTTTATTCCAGAACATGTTGTATTCCTTTAACATTCTTGTAAAAAGACCTTTTGCATTAGTGTTCCAGTACAATTCATAGGTATTTGGAATAAATATGGAGATAATATCCTCTTTTTTAAATCCGTCAGGCTTAAAATTGGATTCATCGGACAAAAAATTCAGAAGACTGACAGAATCAGCTTCAATCTGATCTCCGATCTTTCCGGCCAGTTGGTTAATTGTGCGGACATTATTAAAAGTAATTTTCACCGGTTTTTGACTGCCTGATCTCAAAAGATTAATCAGATTAACATAACTCATGTCAGAACTGATCACATACCTTCCGGGCTTTATTAAGGCAGGATAATTCTTTTCCCTTGCCACCCAGTCAAGAACTCCGGGATCCTTGATATTAAGGGTTGAATTAAGTGTCACGAGTACCTGATCATAGGATGAACCTGTTGGAATTAAAATAACCTTACTATTTTTCTGCACCCTGATATTTAAAGCAAATAAACTTCTATAGATCAGTACCACAATGATCAGTATCACAACCCCGATACCCGACAAACTATATATAATGAGCTTTTTCTTCATTGTCTTTCAATGTCTGCAAATTTACTAATCTTGTTGATAGCGCAAAACAATTAGTTCAGGCATCATTTATTGCTGCCAATAATTATTAATCTTTTTCAATTATTTCCAATTTAATCATAAATTTGTTCCTGTTGATTTTAAATTAATTCCTTATGAAAATGGCAACATCAATGATACTGATTCTTATAGTAATAGGGATCATAACCGGGGTAATGGCAGGTATGCTTGGAATTGGAGGAGCTATAATAATGATTCCGGCTCTTGTGTATCTTCTTGGAGTTAGTCAGCTGACAGCACAGGGTACCAGTCTTGCAGTAATGCTTCCTCCGATAGGCATCATTGCCGCATACAACTATTATAAAGCCGGAGAGGTAAACATCAGATTTGCGATAATCCTTGCAATATGTTTCCTTATTGGGTCATATTTTGGATCAAAATTGTCATTGACTATTCCTCAAGCTCTTCTTAAGAAAATTTTCGGAGTACTGTTGCTTCTGGTAGCTGCAAAAATGCTGTTTTCAAAATAAAAAGGGACATGCCAAAGCATGCCCCGGAAAAATATTTTTAATAATTAATTTTAGAACATAAGACCAATGCTTAAAAGGAAGGCATTTGGACGGTCATCAAGGTTAAATTTCTTTCCTGTTGTATTCTGGATCTGGTTCTGGTACTTTTTAAGGCTACCTTCGTATCTAAGATCAAAAGTAAGAGTATTTAAAAGGTCAATACCAATACCTGCCTGGTAGCCAATTGTCATTTTCTTATAATTATTTTTATAATCCGGATTTATTATAATAGACTTGGGAGAATTGATAAGCATAGACGCAACAGGACCGGCATTCAGACGAAGCGGACCAAGTTTCAATCCAACCATAACCGGGATATCGAGTTTATTAAAATTCTGTTTAGCAACATATGGTACAGGTTTGGCCTGATTTGTTATATCAGTAACAGTATATTCATTGGTTCGCGTTGTGAATAATAGTTCAGGTTGAATATAAACACCAAATAGGCTGAGTCTGACAAATGCACCTCCATGGAAACCATATTTTGCCGTTGAAATTGCATCAACTGTGTATGTTGTGGACCCTGAAGTAACCGTTTTAACATCATTCATCGTCAGCGAGGTTGTACTTACACCTCCCTTAATTCCAAATTTAAGTTGCGACATGGCAGGAACAGTAATAAGTACTACCACTAAAATTGCTAATAGTTTTTTCATAATCTTCGGTATTAAGTTTTCTTGAACATGTTGAAATCAATTGTTAAAATGACCACAAAAAATATATAACGTTTTAAATTGAGAAAAGGTTTCGGTTCTGCATCTTTTTTTTATCATCCTTTATTTATTGAACGCAAGAAAAGTTCATTTATTTTATATTCAGCTCAGCAAAACTCATCCTCTTCATTTTGTCAAATTCTAACGGGGTCATAAAGGCCGGCAGGAAAAATGATCTTCCCTGTACTGCAAATGGGGAAATAAAATAAATCAAGTACAGTTTATTTTCTGAGTTCCATTTTCCTAACTTTGGAATATATATAAAATCTATAATATGAAATCACTAATTTCTCTGTTTCAGATCGTTTTAATGCTGGCTATTTTCCCTGTTTTACAGGCCCAGAACAAGCAGGCACAGAAACTGCACATTATTATTATCGGCGCTCATCCTGATGATCCTGATAAAGTAGGAGGAACTGCATATAAATGGGCCCAGCTGGGCTACGACGTGTTAATGGTTTCTCTTACTAATGGCGATGCCGGCCATCAGAGTATTAAAGCTGCAGAGCTGGCAAAAATACGTCGTGAAGAAGCCAGGAATGCCGGGGAAGTAATTGGAGTCAGATATATTACTTTGGATAATCATGACGGACAGCTGATGCCAACATATGAGAACCGGTTGCAGGTTATAAAACTTATAAGGGAGCAAAAAGCTGATATTGTTATATTTCCCCGGCCCTACGATTATCATCCCGATCACAGGTATACGGGTGTTTTGGTCCTCGATGCAGCCTACATGGTTACTGTACCGACAATACTACCCGAGGTTCCTTTTCTGAAAAAGAATCCTATGTTTCTGTTTATGAGCGATGAGTTTATTCATCCGGAAGCTTTTAAGGCAGATGTATGCATCGATATTGATGATGCAATTGAAAAGAAGATGGATATGTATCATCAGCATAAATCTCAGATGTATGAGTGGCTTCCCTTTAACCAGGGGATTCTTGATCAGGTTCCGGCAGCTGATTCTGATCGCAGAGCCTGGCTTGGGAAAACAAGAAAAGATGATTCTAATGCTGATCCCTATCGCGGTAAACTGATAGAGCTTTACGGAGAAGTAAGAGGATCAAAAATAAAATATTGTGAAGCATTTGAGGATTCCGGGTATGGCGCAGCTCTAACGAAAGAGAATATGAGTTACTACTTTCCGTTCCTGAAATAGTAAGCAAAATCTGAAATTTAATATCAGGGGTTCGAAATCCATAGTATGAAACTAAGATGATTTGAACGTGAATAATGCACGGCCTTTAAATATAGAAATAAAGGGCCGGAAGCATCATTCATAGTGGAGAAGTATGGCATGATATTTGAATATAACAGGTAAAATATACTGCCATGAAAAAGTTAGTATTAATTGGATTTTGCGTTCTCCTGTTATCATCATGTTCCTCTACAAAAGAAGCACGCACAGCAAAAGCTGAACTCAATAAAGAAAATAAACTTGCTGAACAGGTAGTGATTAAGCAGGCTGTTGAGTCTAGAAGATTCATTATAAAACTTGACAGAATTTATCTGACACGTGGTATGATCGATCTGATTCCAAGAGCTAATTATATTATTGTTGACGGACAAAAGGCCATAATCGCAGCGGCCTATTTTGGAAGACAATACGATTTCAAACCAATAGCAGGAATAAATATTCATGGAGTAGCCGAGAATTATGCAGTGACTTCAAACCTGTCAAAGGGGAAATACGAGATAAAAATGAAGGTCTCAAATAAAACTGCATCATTTGATGTATATCTTACGATCGGGAAAGACGGAAACTGCAATGCATCTGTTAATAGCCTTAAAATCAGTAATGTAAGATACCGAGGATATGTAGTTCCAATCAGTGATAAACCAGGCGAATATCTTCAGAATGGTGATGCTATCTGAAAGTCAGAAAAACAAAAGCCATACCTTCCCTATCTGATACATTATTGATATTCTATATACTGGCTATTTTCCTTTAATTCCAGGAAATCATCACCTGTTTCGCAGTAACCATATTCAAAGCAATAATGATAGGTATGACCCTTTGATGTTTCAATAATATGAGTAAAGAAGCTAAAGTTATAGCCCAGGGCAAAAAGAGCATCTTTATGTACTTTTACTTTACCATCAGAATAAAGATCCGCAAGAATTCTTCTGTTCTTTCTCAACAATCCATGAACATTTCTTACAAAATTGTTTGAATCACGGTTTATCTTGTTGTTGAAATTATTCCGGCACTGATCAGAACAGAATTTCTTATCGGTTCGGCCACGTATGGTGTCGCCGCAATCGAGACATTTCTTTTCCACAGCACTAATGTTTTGATAAAGATATAAAAAAACGTTTTCAAACGGATACAAACGATTATAAATGATTCCAAAACGTGTATAAATGATTAATAACCGGAACAGTACGTGAGGCTAACTTAAGTTTGCTAAGAAATTATTTTTTGTCAAACTAAAATTTAGAAATCATGAACTCATTAAAAAACAGAGTCACTCTGATCGGAAATCTTGGTCAGGATCCAGAAACGAAAACAACTGAAACTGGTAAAAAATTTACCCATTTCACACTTGCTACCAAAGACGGTTACAAAAATGCCGATGGACAAAAGGTAAGCGAAACCACATGGCACAATATTGTAGCATGGAACGGTATTGCTGAGATTGCCGGAAAATATCTGAAAAAAGGCAAGGAAGTAGCTGTTGAAGGAAGGATCGTTTACCGGACTTATGAAGATAAAGCCGGGGTAACTAAATACATTACCGAGATTGTATTGAATGATCTGATCCTTCTCAGATCAGCAAAGGATCAGGTTAAAGAAGATCCGGAAAAAGAGGAGTAACAAGCCGGTTGGAAATCATTCTCTAAATTTTCAATCACAAGAGGCTGTGCCATTTATAGGTGCAGCCTCTTTGTGTTATCTATTTATAACGATTCTCAATCGCATTAGCCGTAGCTACGACAATAGACTGATCATAAGGTGTCTTTTCAATCATTTCGAACAGGAATTTGTGTGCCTGGCGCCATAATGTTTCGTTTTCTGATAATACGCTGATAGTGTGAATATCAAGTTCCTTAAGAATTGAGATGGCCTCATGAAGGTTGTTTTTTGCCGTCTTCTATATTTTAGCAGGAAGAGGTTTTGAGACTTTAGGTTTTATTGCGGCTGGTGTCCACTGGCTGAAGAATCCAGTAACTTTTTGTTTACTGTAACCGGCGTTTTCTTCCAGCAAACTACTATCCTGAATGTGCATTACATTTCCTTTGCCATCCACAATGATGAAAACAGGAAATCCGAATCTTGAAGGATTGCCCAGGTATGAATTTGCTGCATCGTTTTTATTAGCCGGATCATAGTTTAGTTTAACTGGAATATAGTTTGCTGCAATAATCCTGGTGATTGAAGTGTCTGATTTACAGAACGCATCAAACTTTATGCACCAGCTGCACCAATTGCCACCATACTGAATCAACACATGTTTTCCTTCTTTTGCAGCAAGAGAAACTGCATCTTTAATCTGTTTCATGCCGTCCAGAGAAGGGTCATAAAGTTTCTTTGTTTCCTGTGCATTAACGATTGTGAATGAGATAATCAGAATAAACATTATGAATGCTTTAGGAATATTAATTGTTTTCATTTTTTGGAATTTAATATTAGTTAGATAGATTATTTTATTAAAAATCAAGCTGATCAACATTAGTTCTGTAATCACCAAGCAGATGTTCAGCAAAATAATACCACATCATCCTGTCAAGATATGGCGTATCCTCTCCATAGGTATGGCCCTGTCCGGGTACAATCATTAAGTCAAAACGTTTGTTTGCTTTAATGAGTTCGTCAACCACTCTGAGAGTATTTCCGGGGTGTACATTATTATCCATATCGCCATGGATAAGAAGAAGATGCCCTTTAAGGTTTTTCGCAATGTCCTGGTTTTTCGCAATCTCACTTTTGAAAGACACAACGACTTCTTGCTTTATATTAAGACTGTCCGTTGACTCGCTTTTACCGGATACTTTCTTTTCAATCTGCGTCACGCCATTATGGGTCTCGCCCCACCATTGGTTATAGATATTATTATCATGATTGCCGGCTGAAGATACAGAAACCTTATAGAAACCGGGATAAGAAAAAATTGCAGCAGTTGACATGAACCCTCCACCTGAACGGCCATAAATACCAACGCGATTTATATCGATGAATTTGTACTTGTCAGCCAGTTGTTCAATTCCATATTTATCGTCGGCCAGTGCGTAATCGCGAAGATTATTGTAACCAAAGGTATGGTAATAACTGCTTCTCATCGGACTACCACCCCGGTGGCCGAAACAGACTACTATAAATCCAACTTGAGCAAGGGCCACGTTTTTTTCATTACTAACGGAAAACTGATAAGGAACTCTTTCATACTGGGGCCCGGGATAAACACATGATATAACAGGATAACTCTTTGTGGAATCAAAATCAAATGGTTTGTACATTACTCCAAACAGATCAGTAACTCCATCCATAGCTTTTCCTACAAACGTCTCAGGCATTTTCCAGCCTGACTTGAACAATTGTGACAGATCAGCTTTCTCGAGATTCATAATTATGTTCCCGTTATTATCCCTGAGAACGGCCAGAGGAGCCATATTAACTGTTGAATAAGTATCAATAAAATATTTGTTCGACTTTGACATTGAAAATGAATGGTTCGCAGCCTCCTTAGTTAGAAGGGTCACTCCTCCTTTATCAATTGAAGCTTTATATTTCATGCTGTAGTAGGGATGTACGCCCTGTTCCTTCCCAAAAGCTTCAAAATAAACCACTCTTCCGGCTGTATCAATCCGTTCGACCTTACCTGTAACATAATACCCGTCTGTAATCTGGTTTTTCAGTGTTCCTTTCCCATCGTAAAGATAAAGCTGCCCCCAACCTGTTCTTTCTGACCACCAGATTATGTCATTACCCTCATTTAAGATAGAAATATTAGAATAATCATTATTGAAATATGGCCATGTCTGTTCGCTGAATAATACAGTAACCTCACCTGTTTCGGTATTCACCCTGCATACATCCAGATTTTTCAAAGGACGATCAGTTCTTACGAGGATCAGCTTGTCTGCACTTTTCTGTGACGCCCATTCTACATTTATTGTTTGATCTTTCCATTTTTTAAGTTCAATATTTAACCTCTTTTTTGAAGCAACATCAAAAACTATAAGTTCAGACTGAGGCACAAACTCCTCTCCCGGCATGGCGTATTTGTAAGTTTCTAGTTTAGGCCTGGGTTGCACAAGAATATTCACCAGATACAGGTCTTTAACCTTCCTCATATCCTGTCGTACTATATAGATTTTTTTCGAATTTTTGAACCAGTGGATGTTTGCCCTGACCCTTTTATTCAGGGCAGTGTCATTAGAATTATAATAACCGCCGAAACTATAATATCGCTCCCCATCGTTAGTGAGCTGATACTCAGTGCTGTCTTTATCTTTTGCTTTCATCAGGAACAGATTATAGTTCTTGGAAAAAGCAATCCAGGTGCTGTCAGGAGAATAGTTCGCCCATACCTGCCTTCTCTTCGGCTTTTTAACAGTATCTGTAATTACCAGCTTCTGATTTGATATATCGAAATTAAACCTGACGGATTCTACAACAAAAGTAAACCTGGTAGTACTTTTCTTTTCGAACTTAATATCCTTAACAGGTAAATCCAGTTCATTGTAGGGATGGTGGGTTATCTTATTCAATTCGGCAGCCATGTATCTTCTATCGAACAATTGTTGTTTTGATCTGGTTGCAGCATTAACATAATAAAAATTCCTTCCCCCTGAAGTTTTAAATGAGTACCAGAAAACATCGCTTCCTTCAATCCAGTTTGCATCAACTTCAAGATCACCATATTTTGTTGTAATGTTATCTTCCCTGAATTTTTCAGCAGCTTTAAAATCAGCTTTCTGGGCTATTGAAAAAAGAGAAAAACTTAATGGAATAAGAAAAATCAATAAGCGTTTCATATGCATTTCAATTGATTTAAAATCTTTATCAAATAAAACAATAAATCTTTTGAATTATGCTGTTTTCAGATGTTGTTTCTATAAAAGATTAAAAAATATTACGATACCTCTATGTATAAATATTAAAATTTTACATTTGCGTATTCTAACTTAAGCTATTATTGAATTTCCCATAATGAAAAGAATCCTCTCCGTCTTGCTTTTCTGTACCATATATGCTGGAACAATTAAAGCACAAACTACAGTTACCCAGGGAAAAGCAATTGCTGAAATCTTTACTGATTTTCATTATAATCTTAATGATACATCAAAGACGACAGGATTCGGACTAAACAGGGCATATCTTGGATACAGGTATCAACCTGAAGGTAACTTTTATGGTACTTTAATTCTTAATATCGGCAGTCCGGATGATCTGAGCGCTGATGCAACTCATCGAAGATACGCTTATTTCAGAGAGGCTTCAATGTCATATTCAAAAGATAACCTCAATGTGTCATTTGGAATAACAACTACCCGCCTTTTTGATTTTCAGCAGAAGTTCTGGGGAAAAAGATATATCGCAAATACTTATCAGTCAATTAACGGGTATGGGTATGTTGCGGATCTTGGTTTGGTAGTTGACTATAAATTTAATGATTTTGTTACTGCTGATTTTACACTGATGAACGGAGAAGGTTATTCGGAACTTCAACTTGATAATTTTCTAAAAACCTCAATGGGCTTAATCATAAAACCAATAAAACAAATTGCAATAAGATTATATGGAGACGTAAACAAGCCTAATGGGATTCTGCAATATACACTTATTGGATTTGTCGGTTTTAAGAATGAATTAATAACTCTCGGCGGTGAAGCAAGCTACAAAACAAATCTTGATATGAACGAAGGACATGACGCGTGGGGAATCTCCGCAACCGGCGGGATCACAATATTTAAAAAGGCAGAAATTTTTGCACGCTATGATTATTCCACTTCAGTTATATTACCTGGTGATATACTCAAATGGCATCATAAGATTGACGGAAGCTTTGCAGTTTATGGCCTACAGTATACGTTCAGTCAGAATGTAAAATTGGCTTTAAGTTATCAGGGCTCTAATGCTTATGATTCGGGCACAAAAAATTCAAATGCTATTTATGTTAATGGATTTTTCAAATTTTAAGATCGTTTGAATAATTTCTTCCTGCTCTGAGAGCCTTCAGGTTTATTTCAACTATCTCCTCCCCTTTGCGTCCAAACAGTTTTCTTATTGCATTTTCAAGACTTTCATATGGCATATCGATAAATGGTGACGCCGCACCTAAAATTACCAGATTACCCGATCGTACCGATCCGCATTCCTTAGCAATTGCATCAGCATCAATAATAATATGGTTCTTTATCTTCTTTATCTCGCTAAGTATCTCATCGAGAGGCGGATAATCAGTAATATTGATAAAAGGATTTGAATTGGTAACAAGCCATCCTGATTTTGACAGCCACGGAAGATACCGGAGCGATTCCATGGGTTCTACAGATAGTATAAGATCGGCTTTCCCATAAGGGATCAGATCAGATGCAACAGGCTTATCAGAAAGCCTGAGATGCGATTGTACATCCCCGCCTCTCTGGCTCATTCCATGTACTTCAGCCTGTTTTAGAAAAAGATTGTTATCAACAGCAGCAAGTCCGATCGTAGCTGCAATAGATAATATTCCCTGTCCGCCTACTCCTGATAATATTATATCACTCTTCATTACACTTCAGATTGATGTTAAACAGATTAATCTTCAGATTTTTTTCTTTTTGACGCAGTTTGAATGCATTCGCGCATAGCAATTATTACAGAGACTCCTTTGTAGTCAAATTCTTCCTTCATTATTCGTACATTTTCCTCATGATTCCTGCGTAAAGGCACCATTACCCTGATATGTTCCATGATAACTCCGATACCTTCGCAAATTTGAACAAGTCTGCCTGTAGCCTGTGATTGCTGACCACCAGTCATTCCCGTGGTTGAATTATCTGAAATTATAACTGTTATTTTTGAGTTTTTTACTACGGCATCAAGCAATCCGGTCATCCCTGAGTGAGTAAAAGTCGAATCGCCTATTACAGCCACTGACGGAAATAAGCCGGCATCATCAGCTCCTATGGCCATCGTCACAGAAGCGCCCATATCAACACATGAGTTTATTGCACTATACGGAGGCAACGCCCCAAGAGTATAACACCCAATGTCGGAAAATACCCGGCCCGGACCATAGGAATTAATTGCTTCAATTAATGAATCGAACATATCGGCATGGCCACAACCCTTACAAAATGAAGGAGGTCTCATTTTAACAATAGAGGGGACAGCTTCGCCATAAGTAACAGGCAAACCCAATGCTTTGGCAACAATCGATGGATTTAGTTCTCCATCGCGCGGAACAGTTCCGTCAAGTCTGCCAAATATTTTAATACCATTATCCAGAATTCCCCGTAATGCTTCTTCAACAATGGGCGCCCCCTCTTCAAGAACCAACACTTCATTACACCTTGAGGTAATTTCCCTGATAAGGTCCGGGGGAAAAGGATAGGCCGAAATCTTCAGTACCGGTATTTGGTTTGTTTCCTCACTTATATTCTCCATCAGATAGTTATACGCTATTCCACAGGCGATTATTCCAAGCTCTCTTTTACTTCCATCCTTAAAAGAATTGTATTTTGAAAGTCTTATATCATATTTCAATGATTCGTACGAAGAGAGCAAGCCTTTATACTTTTTCCTGGCAATCGCGGGCAGAAGAACAAACTGCAAAGGATCAGGGGGCAGGGATAACTTTCTTTCAGGAAGAGCATCACGCAGCTCAACATTTGCCCTTGAATGTGCAAGCCTTGTGGTAATTCTGAACAGAATGGGTACTTTATATTTTTCTGAAGCCTCAAAAGCGTCAAAAATCATATCGTAAGCTTCCTGCTGATTTGAAGGTTCGAAACAAGGCACCGAAGCGAACTTTCCGTAAAACCTTGAATCCTGTTCATTCTGAGAAGAATGCATTGAGGGGTCATCGGCTGATACTACAATAAGACCACCATTTACCCCGGTCATGGCTGAATTAATAAACCCATCTGCTGCTACATTCAAACCGACATGCTTCATAGCAACCATTGACCTTTTACCTGCATATGACATTCCTAATGCAGCCTCCATGGCAGTCTTTTCATTACATGACCAGTCTCTTCTCACTTTACGTTCTGCTGCATCTTTTGACGATTGGATATACTCCATGATCTCAGTTGAAGGAGTACCCGGGTAGGCATACATTCCGCTTAAACCGGCATCTAAAGCAGCCTGGGCTATTGCTTCATCTCCAAGTAGTAGTAATCTGTTCATATCGTGGATATAGTATTAAGTGCCAGGGAACAAATATTAGAATATTTTCTCTATTTAAAAATGATGAATGATTAAATAAATAAATTAGGAGTAACAGGTATCGATAATAGCATTATATCGCGGCTCTGAATCCACTTGAGTATGAGCGCACCGACTTCGTCGGATGCAGCCGGCTATACCGGTCGAAAGCCGAAGGTAATTTCCCGGAAAATTATATAATGCATATAAATGTTTTTCGATATTAAATTTTTTAATATTAAGTTCTTCAGATGTTTTAAAAAGGTATCTTTTCTTTCTGAAGTTAAAATATAGTTAAAAGTTTTACCATTACATTCTATATTGCTTAATTTGCAGGCGTAATTCAATTATTTAAGTAAAACACCGGTTCTAATTGAACAGATTTTCTTATATTCTATTACTCTTTATTTTGTATGAATCTGCCATATCTGGCCAGACGATTGAAACAAAGATTTATATTCAGGTAAGTGGAATCATTACAGACATTTCAGACAGACCTGTTGGTGGGGTATCTATAATATCAAAGAAACTTCACAGGGCAACCATTAGTGAACCAACCGGAATCTATTCTATTACAAGTACACAGGGAGACTCAATATTTTTCAGAGCTCTGGGATTCAAGAGATACTATACAATAATTCCTGAATCATATCCTGACAGACACTGTAATGTTGATATAGTGCTGGATATTGATACTATTCAGATTGATGCGATAACGATCCTCCCCTGGAAGAGTTACAATGATTTTATTAAAGATATGACCAGGGAGCATCCGGTTGATCCGATAATTGAAAATATGAATGATAACATTGCCTCAATTTATGTTTCAATTTCAAACCAATCGAATTATAAAATCTCACCTGAAGCAGGTTACAGATATTTTATGGAGCAGAATTTCAATGCTATGGCCACAAGAAACCAATATCCTGTCAATAACCTGTTAAACCCGTTTGCCTGGTCGAAATTCATTAAAGGTATAAAAAACGGGCTATTTAAAAATCAAAAGTTTAATAAACCTGTGAATGCCAAGGTCAGAAAAAAAATAAAAAAGTAGGGCCGTTGCATGCGTAGGGACGTTGCATGCAACGTCCCTACAAATTAAAATGCTGGTTTACTCAGTAAATTTTTAAAAACAAACTCATTAACCGATTTTCTTGGTCTTCTTTTTTCATCTCTCTTTAAAAGCTCGGGAGAAAGTGAATTACCATCGCCAAGATAACCTATTGCCATCATTGCCACAGGTTCAATTTCATCGGTCAGATTAAAATACTCCCTAACCTTTTCAACCGAGAAACCTGCCATCTGGTGAACATACACATCCATTGTAAGAGCCTGAAGTAGAAGATTTGAAACTGCCATTCCCGTATCATGGAAGGCATGTCGGTTTGGTTTTCCATTATACAAGAATTTTGTTCTGGCCATACTTATTCCGATAGCATATGCATATTTTGCCCACACTTTGTTTGAATCAACCATAAATCCCAGATAATCACTGAATATCTTTTCATCATGTTGGGTGGTATAAACGAACATCCATGGCTGTTCATTATTACATGACGGAGCATAGCCTGCGGCCTCAAACATCGCTTTTAATTTATAATCCTCCACTGGATTTGAAGAAAAAGCGTAAGGGCTCCATCTTTCCTGAATAATTTCAAGAATTAATTCTTTTTTCATCTTTTCTTAACTGAATCTAGGTTATCAAAACGTGTATGTTAAAATCTTCAATAAAAATGCATGCTGGCAATTAATTATTGAATGTAATTGATTTACAAAAGTAATAATTTATAATTTCGCATTCTATGAGAAAACATGAAGACAGAGTGGTTGGGTTACTTGGTACTGTAATAATACATCTTATTGCCGGTATTATCTTCATGTCATTTCAGATCAAATCATTACAAAAAGAACAAAAGAATAAGTTCTTAGTTGAATTTGCTACAGCCGAGGAAATCCTGGCTAAAATGAAGCCAGTTGATATTCAGCCTGTTACATCTATTGAGAAAATACTTCAGGGTGACAAGGAGTTGCTTAATATTGCAAGGAATCTTGCAAATAAGAGTGAGCAAAAGATAAATCCCGATGATTATATTGAGAAAGTGAAAGAGGAATTGATCCAAAGCGGAAAACTGGGAGTTGATAATTATATCGATGAACAAAAAAGACTGGCTGAGAGCAAGGGTGATGAAAAGATTAGTATTGCAAAAGACACGGCAAATTCAAGGAAAACAGAAAAATCAAAAAAATCACAGGAAATAGCTGCGAATTATAAAGGTCCAACCCGCATATATTACGACCTGGCCGGAAGGACTCACAGTTATCTCCCACTTCCCATTTATATGTGCCAGGGGTCAGGTAAAGTTGTTCTTTCAATTGAAGTCAATCAGAGAGGCGATGTAGAAAAGGCGCATATAATTGTAGGAGATAGTACTACAACTGATGATTGCCTGATCGAAACAGCAGTAACAACAGCTTTGATGTCGAAATTCAGCCCCAATATAAATTTACCGAAAACTCAAACCGGCACTCTTACTTATATGTTTGTGGCCCAGTAATAGGTATGTGGTCTTTAGCGCGAGCAGCAAACCCATAGGGTCAATTAAGGTTGCACCATATCTGTTCTCAAGTTCTTCCTTAACAAGGTTGACATTAACTGAAAAACACATAATTATATTACTGAATATCCGGCAAGGGTAGTTTTCAGAGGTACAGGAATTGAGTAATTGAACAGATCAATGTCTGACCATGTTTTAGTCTGCGAAAACACCCTGTACATCATATTATTTATATAGGAATAAATTTCAGGTCCGTTCCAGGCGCTCGAGTTAAAAAGTACCACCCACGATAAACCATCAGATTGCCTTTTCATCATACCGGCACTTCCTGGAAATGATCCTGTTCTCCACCAGGTACCATCAATGATTGTTGCTTTCCATCCAACCGGTGCAAAACCATTGTTGTTGTCAGTCATAAATCTGATACTCTCATCGCTGAGAATATCTGGTCGCGTGTTGAATCCATCAACGGCCAGCATCAGACGCATCAGGTCGGGAGCAGTTGCAAGCCAGGCTCCTGCACCACCAAGGGATTTTATATCATTACCGCCATAACTGGGTGTAACCATTTCCCCTGTCCCGTATATTGAAGGTTTCAGAACTACATCTGAAGGTTCATAGTATGTTACTTCAAAAAGCGCTTTATCGGACGGCAAGTTCCCGGCTATTGTCATATCGTAGATTCCGAGTGGCTCAAAGATCGCTTTTTTACAATATTTATCATATGACATTCCTGAAACCTTTTCAATAATGAGCCCAAGCACACTATATCCAAGATTTGAATATGCCCGACCTGACCCGGGTTTGTACTGTAGTCTTTTATCCAGAGCGAACCTGATAATTGTTTTTGTATCAACAGGTGGTTTAACACCCATCTTATCAGCTATCAAAGTAGGCATAAACATCTGATCACCATATCGCTGAGACCATCCTGCCTCATGGCCTAAAAGGTGTGCGACGGTAATTTCATAAACTCTTTTGTCTTTTGGTTCATCGAAGTAGGGATCGTTCAGAATTCCATCCGGACCAAAAACTTTGTCATCGAGAGATAGCTTACCCTCTTCCTTGAGTTTCATTATTGCGACCGCAGTTACCAGCTTTGAAATACTGGCTATTCTGAATTGATTGAATGGTTGTGTTTCAACTTTGGAAGCAGTATCAGCATATCCGAATCCTTTTGCATAAACAAGTTTCCCATCTTTTGCTATTGCTACTGATGCTCCGACAATTGACCATTTATGCAAAAAAGAATTAATTGTCTTTTCAAGCCCCACATACTCATTCCCTGATGAATTGGTATTAACAAGTCTCACATTATGGGGAACCAGTTTATCAGTAACAAGCACACAGTTTTCCTGTGCACCAGGGTTGAGACTGACCAGGAATAGCATCAGGCTCACCAACAATATCTTTCTGCTTCTGGCTAACAATAAATCATTTTTAGCAATATAAAAATAAAAACCATTCCTTTTCACAATGCAAGTATATTATAAAATTTACAATAAAGTACACTAATTTTAGTTTCTGAAAAATAATAACAGTCCCCTTATAATTTAAAACTCTTGTTTTTGCCATAAATTGTGTCATCGATTATAACTAACCGATATTCCATAACAGTATATAACTAAAACTGTTCACCTGCACGGTAATAGCTTCAGGAATGGATATTTTTTTTTGGCTAATGATCGTTTACCTATAAAAATAAGAATCAAAAAATTAACTTTGCATTCATGTCATCAATAAGACTAACAGCCATACGGACAATTATACTTTTTGCTTTCCTTTTAAATACCGGCAAAACTTATTGCCAATTGAAGTCAGGCGATAGTTTATTAATTCAAGATACTCAGATAGATACCACTGATTACATTCCATTTTTTTATGCAGGAGCGCTTGATTATAATCTAATGATTGCTGCCTCGAAAGGTTACAGCACAGAAATTGACCGTTTGATAAGTAAGGGAGCTGATGTAAATGCAGAAACTGAAGAAGGCGCTACTCCATTGATTTTTGCAGTCACCAATAACAGGATTGAAGCTGTTAAAGCCCTGCTGCAATATGAACCAACTATTGACAAACCAACCAATAACATTGAAACACCTCTTCTGATAGCTGTAAAAAACAGGTATTTTGAGGTTGCTGAAGCATTAATCAGGGCTGGAGCAGATGTAAATTTTCGTTCAAGATATGACGCGACTCCTCTTCACTTTGCTTCACTAAACGGATATACAGATATTGCAGATTTGCTTTTATATTATGATGCAGCTATAGATCTGAAATCAACTGACGGCACTACGCCTCTTCTTGCAGCTATCCGGGCAGGGAATACCGATGTAGCAGATCTTCTTATTCAGAAAGGGGCAGATCCGGAGGAAAAAGATAACGATGGGTTTACTCCTTTTCTCCTTGCCTCATTTTATGCCGATACTCTGATTATGGATATCTTATATAAAAAAGGCGCCGATATATATGCAATTAATAACGCTCATAATAATGCATTATCGCTGACAATATCAACTGGACAGACTTATGCAATTGATTATCTTTTAAGAACCGGTAATAAATGGGCAAATCCGGGGAACGATGCAGTCGATCCTTATAATATTGCAGCTAAGTATAACAGACCGGAGATAATTAAAATCCTTCAGAAAAATAATATCCCCGGACACGTAAGCTATAAATTTGACCAGCTTGCGATCTCTCTTTCGACAAGATTTCTGATACATGATATTTATACAGGGATAAGTCTTTCGATTAAAGAGCCATACCTGAATGCAGGATTTATAGTTGGTTGTGATATTAAATTATGGTATACAAAAGTTCTTATCAGACACTCTGAAAACCTCTTCTATCAGTACATGGACAAAGGTTCTGTTGCGTATGCCGGAGTTTTTAAAGATTTTGCTTTAACAAATTGGCCCGGCAAATTCAATTATTCATTTTCCGGTTCGCTCCTGGCCGGTTATTCCTTTGGAAATAAACTGAGAGGGACGCTGGTTGGCACAGATAACAAATTCAAAGTAATCCCTGCCATATCGTTCAAAATGACAAAGATGAATCTTTCTTTAAATCTTGGGATTGAATATATGAAAACTGAGTTCTATCATAATGGACCATTGTGGCTAAGGTTGGGAGTATCATATAACTATTATTTCGATAATTTAAGGACAGTAGTAAGGCCAATAAGGTGGTATTAAAAACAAGGATATCAAATAGATATTAAATTTTTCTATGAGAATTACTATTAAATATTTGCTTTTGATTGTACTTATTTTCTGCTTCTCATGTGAAAAGCAGGTGCTGTTTGTGAATTGTTCTGATTGTACATCGGGAGAACCACTAAATGCTAACCTGAAAATCAAAATTGACATATATAAGGGTGTTTCTGCACCTGTGATAAATATATATGAAGGCAATCTTGAAGATAGTGTTCTATACCAAACATATAAGCCAATTGACGCAGAAACATCTGTTACGGTAACATTAAATAAGAAGTATACCGCAACCGTTTCCTACTTTATTTCAAATAAACAATATATTGCAATTGATTCGGCAACCCCGGGTGTGGTGTACAATAAAGATCAATGCGATAATCCCTGCTATTATATTTATAATAATGTGCTGGATCTGAGGTTGAAGTATACGAAATAAAGGTTCAAGGTTTAGCCATCAGAAGACGAGAAGAACTAGTTTTCACTGAATATCCCTGTAACAGATGAGCGAATTATCTAAGACGATGCGTATTTAAATAATGGAGTTCCTTTAAGTCCTTTTTCTTTTATTAATTGTATTTCATCATCCTTTAATGGCAGGAGTGAATCTGAAACATTCAGGGCAATTTTAAATAGTTCAACCTCACCTGGCGTAATCGCGGCCGTAACGGGATGTGATAAGGTAAACCGCAGTCCCATTCTTATATCGTCTTGTTCAGTAAGTGGCTCATACCAGCATTTGGGATATTTAGAGTGACTGATGCCTTCAGGCCATGGACCTTTGGCCATTGATTTAAGAGCCAGGATTCCCATTTTTTTCTCCAACGCTTTTGCTAAGACCTGGGGACCAAAATTTCCGGCATTCCATGTAGTATAATTAACCGGGAATAATATCGTATCGAAACTAAATTTGTCCATGAGTGCCATTGCTGCTTCAACAGAATGAGCTGAGAATCCAATGAATCTGATCTTTCCTTCCTTTTGTGCCTCGAGAAATGTCTCCATGGCTCCTCCTTTACCAAGTATGGTATCCACATCTTCAAGAGTTGTAACCGCGTGAAACTGATAAAGATCAAAATGATCAGTGCGCAGGTTCTTTAATGATTGTTCAAGTTCAGCCCGCGCTCCGGTCTTTCTCCTCTCTCCTGTTTTGCAGGCTAAAAAAATATTTTTCCTATAGGGTTCAAGAGCAGGTCCAAGTTTTTTCTCTGCATCACCATACGATGGAGCTACATCGAAATAGTTAATCCCGTTTTTAATAGCAAGATTAACCAATTCAGATGCGTCTTCAGTTGTTGCATCCTTAACCAGAATGCCTCCAAATCCGATCATCGAAAGCATTTCGCCCGTTCGACCCAATGACCTTTTCTCAATTTTACCAGGTAATGACATTCTGGTAATTTCTGAAAGATCTGCAGGAAACAACCTCAGCGCAGGAACTGCAATGGCTGTTGTTCTGATAAAATCACGCCGTTTCATAGTAGTAAAAATTAAGTTATACAGAATATAAGCGTCAAACTCAGGAATTTGTTCATTAATATAAAAACATAATGCATTTTAATACTAAGATACTAAAGTTAAAGGAGTAAGGGTCCTTCATCCCTGATATAAATTTGGTTTATATTGAGAATAGCGTTGTGGATTAGGTTTGCATTAGGAATAGTTCCGCTATAATGACTCCTTTTTCAAAACCCCGTTTTTATTATATCTTTAGATGTTTTATTAAAAAAATATGAGAGTTTACTTTGTACTTTATTCGTTTATTGTTTTGCTTGCTTCCTGTGCTCATAATTCCGGACCGGCTAATGACAGCAGTTCTTCAGATAATGAAATAAGAAAAGAGGTTATGTCAATTGCAGAAAAATATGTGTCGGATCAATTGAAAGATGCAAAAATAACTAAAGCCAAAAATGGCGCTATTGTCATTAGCGATAACAAGAAGATGTTTGTTATTGATCCTTCAAAAATATACCTTGGATTAATTGATGATGATTCCAAAACAGATGCGATTGTTTCTTTGGATTGCTTTTCAGGGCAATATCAGACTACAAGCGAGCATCTGATCCTATTAAGTAAAGATGGTAAAATTACTTTTAACAGAGCAGTAGAATCCGATATGAGAATTATTGAAATAAAAGACAGATTAATAACTGCAGATGTTCCAAGCCATTCCCGTAATAGTCCATTGTTTGACTGCAAGTCTTGCAGGGAAGTAATTAAGTATCAATTTCATAGTGGAGAACTTGTTAAAATGGATTAAAATAACAAGAACAGAAACATATTCAAACGTCCTTACTCAATCTTTAATACATCGGACTGAAAATCCACTCCGCATATCTTCATGGCCTCTGTAGATTTTACTGCTTGTAATGAAGAGACCTCTGTTCCATGAGAGTTGATCATTGTTCTCCATTCATCATCTGATGGCACATGCCAGCCCATAGGACACAATTTTTTTGTATTAACTGCATACCATTTATATAAGGCCCCATAATCGATGTTGTTTGTACTATCATTTTCAAACCAGCAGTATGCCGGTGTTTCTAATTGTTTCCATTTCTTATCATCGGTTACCAATGTAATTTTTTTACCATCATTGAATTTGGTAGTCTTCAAATCTTCAGCCATCCATTCCTATTTTCCAATATTCACTGCTGAATATGCATTTCCGTCAGCATCCTTTACTGCCTGAGAGTATAGCATCATTAGCCCTGAGTTAAACAAGCTTACATTTAAAAAGACTAAAATTACCAGAATGAACCTTTTCATATCAAACTTCTATTTTTTAATTACGGGGGCGCCTTTAAATTTAATATTTTCAAACACGGTAGCTCTTGCCCTGTTGAATCCTGCTACAATAAGCGAAGTATCGCCTTTTAAATATATCAACGATTCCAGCATTCCCTGAAGCAATATACCGCTTTTTGAAGGACCAAGTATATCAAATACTGGTTTCCCTTTTTCCTGATTCTTGCCCTTGTTTAATAAAACTATCCCTTTATTTGCATCCATGTAACCGGTCGATACATCCCAGGTATAATCATTTCCCCCCAATAAAACATCAGGGTAACCATCACCATTAAAATCGTCTACTATTATTTTCGTAATTGGTGATACCTGTAATGGTATATCCAGCTTTTCCCATCTGAATTTCCCCTTTTCATTCCAGAGTATATAACTGGAAGTTGTGTTTACACTTAATTTGAATTTTAGTTGTTTCATGGCATTCTTATCTAATATGTCATGAATACCCGAATAGCTGAATGTTGAATAATTATTTATTCGCTTTCGAAAGAAGACCGACTGAGACCATAGCCCATCCAGATAATTTAACGGATATTCTGTCATTTTTCCTTTCGGGTCGGGCCAATATGCAGTAATGATTGGATCAATCACACCATCATTGGCAAGTGTTATCGCATACAGACTCAGGGGATATTTATCACTGGCGGTAAACCTGTTATTTTCACCCAAATTTCCAACTATATAATCTATATATCCGTCTTTATTAAAATCGCCAGCAGCAATAGAATACCAGATTCCGTGCATTTCTTCGAGTTCAGGTATATTCTGAGGTACAAGTCCTTTCCCTTTCATATTTTTAAGGATCACCAAAGAATTCCAATCTCTGGCGATCAGAAGATCTTCCCATCCATCATTGTCATAATCTGTCCAGACTGCATCTGTAACCATACCCAGATTTAAACGAAAAGTGGAATCTGCTTTCAGTTTGCCCTTGTCATTTATTACAACCCAGGAATGGTTTGCATATGGAAACATTCCCTTTTTTACCCTTGAACCTATAAACAGATCCACATATCCATCATGATTAAAATCGCATGGCCGTATAACTGACGCTGGAAAAGACGGAATCGGGAGTTCCGATCTTGAGAATATACCATTATGGTTATGGTATAAATAATGCTTATAATCACTTTCATTAGTATTTTCATATCCACCCGCTACGGCAACTACATCATTTTCACCATCGTTATCAATATCGACAATAGCAAGATCTGATTCAGAAAATCCTTTTAATATTGTCAATCCCTCGAATTTTGCTTCTTCAAAACCTTTGGACTTTCTTAACAATACGGTAGTGGGCAACTGATTTGTCGATCCAATTATTATATCTTCACGTCCATCTTTATTAAGATCTCCTTTAGCCATTCTGGGTCCAATCTGTGAAAATTTATGAGGTATTATGCTTTGACCCGAGCCATAATCTACAAAATCAGATTGTTTATGAATATAGGAAATTGTGCTATCCTGTTTTTCAAATAGAAGGTGATCAATTTCAATTGGCATTTCATGCTTTTTTGATGATACTGCATTCTTTTCATCAATTTCAATTAACTGATCTGCTTTAATATTCCTAAGGAGAGATATATTACCACTGGCCGGCCAGGTCACTTTTAAAGAATCTACGGTCACATTCCCTCCCAGACCAAAGTGAACAATAGGATCAACAGAAGATGAATAGCCTCTTGTCAGGAAATGTTCTGTATATTGATATTTTCCCTGGTCCCACAATTCAACCTTTGCTCCAATTCCCGTGGTATTTCCTTTATTACCAACCAATTTTATTCTTAGATAATTAGCTTTATTTTTAGATTTTTCCACCGTCGTGTTTTGTAAAATGAAAGCTTTATCATCCAGATTATTTATTACATAGTCAAGATCTCCATCATTGTCCAGATCAACAAAAGCGGCTCCATATGAAAAAGAAGGGACATCAGGAAGCCAGTCTTTTCTTTTAACAAAACCCTTTTCTCCGACATTTTCAAAAACTATATTAGGAATTTTAACTGTCGGGGCCAAATCCATAAGGGTCTGGTCCGATGCGTAAAAACCGGCAGATTTCACTTTTAAGCTTGTCCAGTCTTTATCTGTCATGTCTTTAGGGAAACCGTTCGTAACAAAAAGGTCCTTATCTCCGTCGTTGTCAAAATCAGCGAATAATGGTGACCAGCTCCAATCTGTGGCATCTATGCCCAGCATCTGTCCCTCTTCGCTATATGGAAGCATTTCTCCTTTTAAAAATCCATTATGGATATGCAGCATATTCCTTAAGTATTGATGCTCATATCCATATTTAGCATCATTAATGTAATATATATAACTGAACCCATTGATGGTTTGTCTTTTTTTATAATAAGTTTCAGGCAGCATATCGAGAGTCAGCATATCGAGGTTACCATCGTTATTGACATCAGCCATATCGTCGCCCATTGATGATTTTGACTGGTAGGACATGTATTTTTTAATTTCGTTCTTAAAAGTCCCGTCTCCTTGATTTATGTAAAATATGTCATTTGACATAAAATCATTTGAGACATAGATATCCGGATATCCATCCTTATTAACATCACCAATAGCAAGTCCAAGTCCATATCCTTCATAAACTATTCCGGATTTAACTGTAACATCAGTAAAAGTGCCGTCTCCGTTGTTATGGTATAGTTTGTCATTATTCGGAGCGCTTCCGTCAGTAATTTTCTGACGGTAATTGGTGAGCATTCTGGAGGTAACCGTATTATTTAATATAAACAGATCTAAATTCCCATCGAGGTCATAATCAAAAAAAGCAGCATTGGTTGCAAACCCTGTATCTGCAATGGCATACTTTTCAGCCATTTCCGTAAAAGAAGGATCTGCTCCATCTTTTGACCCATTATTTATCCATAATTCATTTTTACGTTTTTCAGGGTCATTGCTTTCTGTAGCCGTTAAATATATATCTGGCCACCCATCATTGTTCACATCTGCAACAGTGACACTGCTATACCATTTACTGTTGGTAAGTCCGTTGAAATTAGAGGTTATATCTTTAAATTTAAAATCCCCAAGATTAAGATATATTCTGGGTGAGACTTGGTTACCAGCGAAAATAATATCCTGTAAGCCGTCATTATTAAGATCGCCAACACCTACACCGGCTCCATTATAGATGTATTCATACTTCATAATGTTCATGCTGTCAGTCTCAACTATAGTATTATTGAAGTCAATACCTGTTTTATTCGAAGGTATTAATTCGAACCGGGGGGATTCAGAACAGGATATTAATAATATCGCATATAAAAACAATATACTTTTCTTCATGATATACTATACTTATTACAGTTTCTTATGACAGATTTTTTTAAAAACCAATCCTCCTTCTCTCTTTAATATAATTTGCCTGGAGCATCAGTCGTGTATTTTAAACTTTAATTGCGTAAAAATATAAAAAAAGTGGACTACCAATACAGGTAGTCCACTTTTAATGAATAATTAATATAAGTTAGTTCTGAATGAGTTTCCCATTACTGATATCAAGCTGACGCTGTGGTATCGGGAATTTAACATTACTTGCTTTAACAACTGCAGCGCCATAGAGTGCATTACCCCAAGGCATTGTTTTTTCATAAGCAAGAACTCTGTTAAGTTCTGTAACTGTATTTCCCCATCTGTTCAGGTCAAAAAATCTGTGACCTTCCTGTCCGAGTTCCAGTTTTCTTTCCATCTGAAGAGCTAATCTTGCATTTGCCTGAGTACCTAATGTTGTGTACAGAGCTATAACATAATTAGCAGCAGGAGTAGTTGTTGGTTTACCTTGTACATCAATTTGTTTCACAAAACCATCAGGATTCATAGCTCTTGCTCTAACCAGGTTAATATTAACAAGTCCACCGGCAAGGTCATTGGTTTCGATCTGGCATTCAGCAAGCATAAGAAGTACATCTGCAAAACGGATCATACGGTAACCGTTAGCTGTATAACCTGATGTCCAACTACCAACTTCTGTAAATTTACCTTCCTGTGATTTTTTATAAACCTGTTTCTTTGGACTCCATGGTCCTGAATAGGTCTGGTCACGAATCCAGTCTGCACCTGTGTGTAGGCCCCAGTCCCAGTAAGGAATACCCCTTCTGCCAACTGACCAGTCTAATCTTGGGTCAAGTGGTTTGCTATCAGGTACAAAATCAGCGTCAACATAAGCGAAACCGGTTGTGGCATCTTTAGCTGTATTTTTTGGAAGAGACTGGTCACTTTTTACAGGATCACTGTTGTAAGAGTTATCAAGAAGTGGCAATCCACCCGATGTTCTGAATGAATTTACAAATTCCTGGGTAGGATCGAAGAATCCGCAGCAACCGCCTGGAGATCCACCGCTCTTATAAGGGAAATTCAATACTTCACCGGAACCAGCATTTGTACCGCCGGAACCATCATTAACTGAATACTGAACTGTATAAACAGCCTCAGGACCATTCCTTTTTTCAATATCAAAAACTTCACCATAAGTAGGTGCCAGACCAATTACTGAACCGTCAGGTTTCACGCCGGTGGCTTTAACTGCAGCAAGAAGAGCTAGCGCGCCAGCATAATTATGATCCATTTGCATCATTGCCTTTGCAAGCAGAACTTTAGATACTGTTTTGTTGAATTTACCTATTGCACCCATATTATCATCCAAAGTGATGCCTTCGGTAAGGTCAGCAATAATTTTTGGCCTGATATCCTCAGTGTTTGCAGCGAGAGCGGGATCAGACTTTTCATCCATGTAAGGAACTTTTTCCCACATTCTCCATGCTTCAAAATGATACCAACCGCGAAGGGTTCTGGCCTGTTTTGTATAAGAAGTAGCCTGAACATCAGTAATTTTGCCAGCTTTCAATGCTGCAGCAGTTACATTAATAATACTGTTGCACCTCGAGATAGCTTCATATAACTCTCTCCATTTAACATTAAGGTAAGGGTTAGTAGCTGTCTCAGTATAGGTTTGGATTGGGTTGATGTCAGGTTGGTCGCCTGAATCAGTTCCTTTATTTGCTTCCAGACCACGGATAGAACCATACACCCAGTTTGTAGATGAAGCTTCCCATCCAAATTGACTATTCGAACCGCGAAGAAGCGAATAGGCTCCAACCAGAAGTGCTTCAATACCGTTGCTATTTGACAGCAAACCTACGTCCAAAGCACCTGCAGGCTTAACATTCAGGAAATCTTGCTTACATGAAGGCCAGACTCCGGATAAAGCGAGGATTAAAATTAATGAAATATACTTTTTCATATTATAACTTTATTTATAATTAAAAATTAACATTGAGTCCGAAAATGACCTGTTTAACTGTCGGATAGTTTCCGCCATCAACACCGCGAGCTCTGTCGTCTCCACCAATTTCCGGATCGAGTCCTGAATATTTAGTGAATGTGTAAAGATTCACACCCTGAACGTAAACATGAAGTGATTTGATATTGATCTTGCTTGTAATACTTTCAGGAATTGTATAACCTAACTGCAGGTTTTTCATTCTCAGATATGAACCGTCTTCAATATAGTAGCTGCTGGACTGTGTGTTTGTAGAAAAGTTGGAAAGGTTAGTTGCCTTTGGAACGTTGGTATTTGGATGTTCCGGTGTCCAGCTCCTGTATAAAAGGTTGGTACTCTTCTGTCCCTGGAATGATGGCCAGAAATCAATCCACCATGTGTTCCAGTTATAGATATCATTTCCCTGAGAACCAAAGAAGAATGCAGTCAGATCAAAATTCTTATAGGTAACAGCAAGGTTGAGTCCATAAGTGAATTTTGGATTAGGATTACCAATAAAGGTTCTGTCAGCAGGTGTGATAGTGCCGTCGCCATCGAGGTCTTTAAATCTGAAGAATCCCGGAGCAGCTCCATCCTGTTTAGCAGCCGAGGTTACTTCAGCAGCATCCTGGAACAAACCCTGTACCTGGTATCCGAAGAATGATGACATCGGCTGGCCTGTCTGGTTTCTGATTAAGTTACCAATCCTGACACCAGCATAGTCAAAATACTTTATACCATATTTACCTTCAGCAATACCGGTAATCTTATTGTTGTATGTTGTAAAGATTAAGCTTCCGTCAAAGCCAACTTCGCCAAATTTCTCCTTATAGGATAATTCCATATCAACACCTGTATTGGACATAGATGCAACGTTAACATATGGTGCATCAGCTGACCCTGCTGTTGCCGGTAATTCCGGGTTATACAACAGGTCTTTTGTTTTCTTTGAGTACCAATCAAACTTGATCCCTATTTTGCTGCTAAGAAGACCAGCGTCAAAACCTATGTTTGAGTTTTCACTGGTTTCCCATTTTGCATCAGGGTTAGCTATACGTGTCTGCCTGAAACCCTGTTGAGATGAAGTACCTGAACCACCAATGTCGTAAAAAGAAGATCCTGCACTACCGCCATAAGCAAAGAATTGGTTGGTTGGAGAAACAGCAAGCTGGTTACCCATTGTACCCCATGAACCTCTGATCTTCATGTCATTGATAAAAGTGATTCCTTTAAAGAATTCCTCGTCACTTATGCGCCATCCTGCAGAAAAGGATGGGAATATACCAAAACGATCCTTTTCAGCAAACTTGGATGAACCGTCACGGCGTACTGTAGCGCTTAAGATATATTTGTCCATAAATGAATAATCAGCTCTCAAAAACTGTGATTCCAATGTAATCGGAGTACTCAGGTATGAACTGGCGTTCTGAATATTAGAACCATTATCAAGTGTACGATAAAGAACATCATCAGTAAAATAGCCTGCGCGCGTGCCACTTACACCACGACCAATTCCTGTACGAACAGCTTCATAACCTAAAACTGCAAGAATCTTATGCTGACCAAAGGTTTTATCTAAGGTAAGCTGATTCGTAGATACCCAGTTATTACCATCATTACCACCACCATAATAAGCTCCTTCATAGAAACTGTTTGTAGAATTGTTCTCTGATCTTTCATATGTTTTATATGAATAGCCCATATAATAACCATTATCGAAGGTACCTCCGAGGGTAGATTTGAATGTCAGACCCTGTAAAATTTTAACTTCAAGGAATGCACTTCCGATAATGTGCATATTATAGTTATTATTGTCTTTAGCTCTTGTAAGAGATGCTACTTCGTTTTCGGCCTGACCTAACCTTGCGGCAATACCTGTTCCACCCCATTCACCGGGAACAAAAGAATGAGATAATCCACCGGGAACAGCAACTTTCATTCTTACAGGAATAATAGGTTGAGTCCTGTAAGCGGACTGCTGAATTGCGGAGCTTTCGTCGAGGTTACCGGTACCATGGTTGGTACTGTAAGCCATACTGAAGTTTTCGCCAATTTTAATTCTGTCTTTCAGGAATGTGAATTCAGAATTGAAACGGCCTGTATATTTCTTATAATCTGTATAAATCACAATACCATCCTGAGCCAGAGCGCCGATTGCTGCAAAAAATTTAGCATTGTCGCTACCGCCTGACAGAGAAATGTCATGATTCATTTTCATGGCATTACGAGTAATTGCCTTATACCAGTTAGTATTTGCAGCCCAGTCCGGCATTTTTGGTTGCGCCTGTGAAGAAGGTCCGTAAACCGGGTGAACTTCACCAGTTCCGTCATTTCTGTAGATAAGCCACTGTAATTGAGCGTAATCATTAGCATTTAACAAGTTTGTTGGTCCGTTACCCGGAAGTTGAGTTCCGTAATACATATTGTAGCTAACTTTTGTTCCTTTGGAACCTTTTCTGGTAGTAACAACGATAACCCCGTTTGATGCTCTTGATCCGTAAATAGAAGCAGCGCCTGCGTCCTTCAATACGGAAATCGATTCAACATCATTTGGGTTCATTGAAGAAATGTCTGATGTAGGAACACCGTCAACTACATACAAAGGATCATTGTTCTGGAAAGAACTGAATCCCCTGATCCTTACCTTGGCTGTCTCGCCCGGGCGAGCATCTTCAATAACGGTAACCCCTGATGTACGTCCCTGTAAAGCGTTACTTACGTTTCCAGTTGGTACAGCTGTCAGTTTGGTAGGTTCAATAACACCAACAGAACCTGTAAGGTCCCTTCTGCGTTGTTGGGTGTAACCTGTAACTACTACCTCTGATAAAGCTGTTACATCTGATACAAGAACAATGTCGATCGCGTTTTGTGATCCGACAGTTACCTGTTGGGTTGTATAACCAACAGATGAAAATAAAAGTACTGAAGCCTGACTTGGAACTTTAATTGAATAAGCGCCATTGAGGTCAGTAATAGCTCCGATTACCGTCCCCTGGACAGTAACG
>JANYJP010000130.1 GCA_025358455.1 Bacteroidales bacterium | reverse complement strand
AAATCAAAACGGCCTGTCGTGATTACGACAGGCCGTTGATTAATATCTTATAATATTATATACACATAGCTGGTAGTCTCACATTAAAAAGTGAATTATACTTAACCACCAACGCCAATATGTATAAATTGCTTTCATTTTTATCTTCTCATTCAGATGCAAAAGTAAACTTTGTTTTTGATAAAACAAATTAATTTTAGCACGAAGGTTCATGATGGAAAAGAATGGGGTTAAATTCATTGCTGGAACTCGAGTTTATCAAATGTAAAGGTTGCGGCCGTTCCCTACAGTTCCCATTTTTCAGGATTTTTCCGAATATATTTTTTTATTATATTCAACGATCGCGTATTTCGGATAATATTGTGCCAAACGATTGGTGATGATTTTCCACACATATTGTAAAAAAATAATATCTGCTGGAAGAATAATCAAAACCAGTTAACCTGATTAGTTTCCTATCATGCATTAAATAACATTTAAATCTATCTATCTGGTCAGCGAGACCATATATCTATAAATTTATGCACAATAGATCATATAAACAAAAACTCTTATAAAATATTTGATAATCTAAAATAGATGCAATACTTTTGACCATTCGGTTAAACTGTTTGGTTAAACCAATAAGTTAAGACAATGGAAGGGAACGATAAACTTACGGAAGACAAGATTTTTGAGGCGGCAACCACAGTATTCGAAGAACAGGGAATGACCGGGGCCCGTATGCAGAATATTGCAGACAGGGCAGGTATTAATAAGGCATTATTGCATTACTATTTCCGAACAAAAGATCAGCTGTTTGATGCGGTTTTTTCAAAACTTGCCCAAAAAATGTTCCAGAAGTTTTCTCCTATTTTTGAAGAAAACCTAAGCCTCGAGGATAAAATAAGGTTCTTTATAAAGGAACATATTAACTTCCTGAAAGAAAATCCAAAACTGCCGGGATTCATTATACATGAAATTAACCGCAATCCTCAAAGGATTAAAAAGATGCTCCGGAATGTAGATTTCAAAATATTATGGTCTGCTATTCTTAAACATCACTCAGATGAATTGGGTGATTATAACATTACTGAGGAAAACTTACCCCAGATAATGACAACCATTGTTTCATTGACAGTGTTTCCTTTTGCAGCAAGAGGATTAATTGAAGTAATATTCAGTAATGTAGGAGTTGATTTTGATAAATATATTGAGGAAAGAAAAGAGTTCGCGGCTGAATTCGTAATCAAAGCCATTAAGAAATAAATAAACCCTGAACTGAATTAAATACCTGAATAGTAAATAATTAAAAATAAAATAAATGAAAAGGAAAGTCCTTATTCTGGTAATACTGACTATTACCTGGTCACCAATAATAAAGGCGCAGAAGATACTGACTCTGAAAGAATGTTACGAGCTTGCAATGACATCAAACGCAATAGCCGGTGAAAAAGCAGCATATTCCCAAATCTCGCAACTTAAAGACAACAACCTGACAAAAGGATGGTTCCCGACACTCGATGCAAATGGAAGCTTGTTTTATAATTCATCTGTTGTGGATATAGGCGCTGCTCTCGGCTCCCTGCCAATTCCTGGTATTGCAAGTGATATAAAACCACTTCCCCATGAACAGTATAAAATCACCATTGATGTTAACCAGGTTATTTATGACGGAGGGGCTATAAAGGGGGCACGAGCACTCGAGAAAGCTGATCTTGGAGTAAATGAGAAGCAGACTGAGACTGACTTATACAAATTGCGTGGACAAATTAATGGTTACTATTTCAACCTTATGCTAATTGACCGTCAGAAAGAACTGCTGAATAATTATCTCGAATTAATAAGGAAGAAAATCTCTTCTATGCAATCCGCCTTAAACAATGGTGTCATATTGAAGTCTGACATTGATGTTCTTGCCTCTGAAAAAATAAAAACGGAACAGCAACTAAACGAAATTCAGGCAACGAAAACATCGCTTTTGAAAGTTCTGTCTGACCTCACAGGTAAAGAAATCGATGCCATAACTGAATTCATTCTTCCCCCACAGACAGGAGAACTGACAAATGAATTATTTCGCCCTGAACTACAACTTTTCGATCTGAGAAAAGAGCAGCTAGCTGCCGGTGAGAAATTGATTGAAAGCAAGCGGATGCCAAAAGCATTCGGTTTTGCAACCTTTGGTTATGGCAATCCCCCCGGGAACAATTTTTTCAGAAATGAATTTGCACCCTATTACATATTGGGAGCAGGCGTAAAATGGAACATCTTTGACTGGAACAAAGCGAAAAACGAGAAACAGGTGATCACGCTTCAGCAAGGTATTATCGAAAACAGGAAAAACGATCTTACTGACAACCTTAGGAGATTGCTTGAAATAAAAAGCGCTGAAATAACAAGCCTTAAAAAAATTATTGAATCAGATAACGAACTTATTTCTATCAGAAAAAGAATTACTGCCTCTGCAGAATCACAATATGCAAATGGGACTATTACTGCATCAGAATACCTGAATGAACTTATTGCCGAACGGCAGGCTCTCATAAACTATGAGGTTCATAAAATAACCCTGGCTATGGCAAGAGTTGAATATCTGAATATAAGTGGAAAAGAAATAGAGTAAATTAAAAAACTATTACAATATCATGAAAACCAGAACATTAATAATAATTGCTGCCGTTCTTCTCATCGGTTGCAAAAACAAAGCCGAAAAAGCTGATGCCTTTGGAAATTTCGAAGCCACGGAAGTAATTGTCTCAGCAGAAACTACCGGCCGCATCCTCCAGTTTGATCCTGTAGAAGGAACTAAGATCGATTCAGGTGCAAAAATTGCTCTTATTGATACAACTATTTTCCACCTCCAGAAAGCAGAAATAGATGCAGGAATGAAAAGCGTCAGGACACGTATCAGTTCAGTTAATGCACAGAATGATATCCTGAACCAGCAGATCGCGAATCTGAATATCAATATTACCAGGATCGCGAAAATGATGAAGGATGATGCCGCCACTCAAAAACAGTCAGATGATCTGACAGGGCAGGTGGCAGTCATTCAGAAACAGATAGATGCCAATAATACCCAACGGGCTTCTGTCGCAGCTGAACTTTCAGTATACGACGCGAAAAAAGCAACTCTTGGAGAACAGATTTCCAGAAGCAACGTTAAAAGCCCTCTTAAAGGAACTGTTATAGAAAAATATTCCGAGGCCGGAGAGATAACTGCTGCAGGAAAACCCCTGGTAAAGATTGCTGATCTTTCCATAATGAAATTAAAAGTATACGTGAGCGGAGCTCAACTAGGAAGTATCAAAATTGGACAACAATGTACAGTCAGAACTGATAATGGCAAAAAGGGATACAACTCATTCCCGGGCATAATAAGCTATATCTCAGAAAAAGCTGAATTTACACCTAAGATTATACAGACTAAAGAGGAACGGGTAACACTTGTTTATGCAGTAAATATTGATGCTAGAAATGACGGCACCATGAAGTCAGGTATGCCGGGAGAAGCAAAATTCTGACCATGATGCAAAAGGTAATTGAATCGACTGCTATCAGTAAAAAGTTCCGAGAGACACAGGCTCTGAAAAATATTTCATTCTCAGTTAATGAATCTGAGATCTTTGGCTTTATTGGTCCCGATGGCGCCGGAAAAACCACTCTTTTCAGGATCATCACAACATTACTCCTTCCTGATGAAGGTGAAATGAAGATATTGGGATTGGATTGTATTACCGGTTATAAAGAACTTCGCAAAAACATTGGTTATATGCCTGGCAGGTTTAGCCTTTACCCGGATCTTTCTGTAGAAGAAAACCTGAATTTTTATGCTACAGTATTTGGAACAACTGTTAAGGAAAATTATGACCTCATTTCAGATATCTATTCGCATATTGAACCATTCAGGAAACGTTTGGCCGGCAAATTGTCGGGAGGTATGAAACAGAAGCTGGCTCTATCGTGTGCTCTAATACATAAACCTAAGCTGCTTGTACTTGATGAGCCCACTACCGGCGTTGATGCCGTCTCAAGGTCTGAATTCTGGACAATGCTTGCCAAACTCAGGCAACATAATATTACAATTCTGGTATCAACTCCATACATGGACGAAGCAATGAGATGCGACAGGGTGGCCCTTATTCAGAACGGCAACATACTCTCTATTGATACTCCGCAAAAAATACGCGAAGGATTCAGCAGAAAACTTTTTATGGTTAAAGCAAATGAAAAATATAAACTTATAACTGCCTTAAGGAGTTATCCTGAAACTCTTACAGCCTATCCTTTTGGAGATTCAGTTCATGTAACTCTCGCCGGAAACCAGGTGAACGAATCACTCTTTGATTACCTCAGGCAAGCCGGATTGAAGAATGTATCCGCTGTTGAGACAGTTGCAGGAATAGAAGACAGATTCCTTGAACTAATGGAAAAGGAAGAAAAGGTATAAAGGCATTACAGCACAATGGCATAAGGCCTAATGACATTATAAAAGACAGAGAATTAAATATTTCAGGAAAAAATGAAGGACAGTGTAATATCCGTGAAAAATCTTGTCAAGAAATTCGGAAGCTTTATCGCTAATGATAACCTGAATTTTGAGGTATTCGAAGGAGAGATCTTCGGATTTCTCGGAGCTAACGGTGCAGGAAAAACAACAACAATCAGAATCCTGTCAGGATTATCGGAACCAACATCAGGAGAGGTGATAATAGCAGGGTTTGATGCGAAAAAACAGGCCGAGAAGATTAAGCGAAACATTGGTTATATGTGTCAGAAGTTCTCTCTTTATGAGGACCTTACAGTCAAAGAGAATATTACTCTCTATGGCGGAATTTACGGAATGAGCAGGGAGCTTATCAGGGCAAGGACTAATGAACTTCTGGACAGACTCCGTTTTCATGAATACGAAAACAGGATAATTGCTGATCTTCCTCTTGGTCTGAGACAGAAACTGGCATTCTCCGTAGCAATTCTTCATGATCCTAAAATTGTGTTTCTCGATGAACCCACCGGAGGTGTGGACCCGATAACCCGCCGTCAATTCTGGGAAATGATATATGAAACAGCTGCAAGAGGGATAACTGTCTTTGTGACAACTCACTACATGGATGAAGCCGAATATTGCGACAGGATATCAATTATGAGCGAAGGGAAGATAGTTGCGCTTGATACTCCTGAAAACCTTAAGAAACAATATGATGTGGATTCAATTGAAAAAGTATTTATAAAAATAGCCAGACCGGTAAATAACTAAAATATGAATCGATTCCTGGGTTTTGTAAAGAAAGAGTTCCTGCATATTTTCAGGGACTACAGAACACTTTTTATACTGTTTGGGATACCGGCAGCTCAGATACTTATTTTTGGTTTTGCAGTAAGCACTGATGTAAAAAATGCAGGAGTGGCCTTCCTTGATCTTTCGAAGGATGAAACTACCCAGAAGCTGACAGATAAAATTATCTCATCCGGATTTTTCAGAAGAACTCAAAACCTTATCAGCTACAACGAAATTGAAGATGTTTTCAGAAAAGGAAAAACAAAAGAGGTTGTCATCTTTGAAAAAGATTTCGGGAAGAAACTTTTGAGCGAAGGTAAGGCAAACATCAGTATAATTGCTGATGGTTCGGAACCTAATACAGCCACCCTGGTAACAAATTACACAACCGCTATAATAGCGGATTTTAACAGAGAGATATCTGGAATACGGGTCAATAATTCAGGGCTCATCCAGCCTGAAGTAAAAATGTTCTATAATCCCAACCTGCAGAGTCAGCATATGTTTGTTCCGGGCGTCATTACCATGATCCTGATACTCATTTGCGCCCTGATGACATCTGTAACAATAACAAGGGAAAAGGAATTCGGGACAATGGAGGTCTTATTGGTCTCGCCTCTTAAGCCTATCCAGATTATTCTTGGAAAGGTCATGCCGTATTTTCTTCTCTCATTCGTAAACGTAATTCTGATCCTGTTGCTGTCATGGCTGGTATTCGGTCTCTCAGTAAAAGGAAGCATAATTCTGCTTCTTGCCGAATCAATGCTTTATATAATGCTGAGTCTGTCAGTCGGCATACTTATCTCAATAGTTTCCAGCAGTATGCAGCAGGCTATCTTCATATCACTTGTGGGGATGATGCTGCCCACAATACTTCTGTCAGGCTTCATCTATCCTATTGAAAACATGCCAAAGGTTTATGAACTGATAAGCCTCCTTATGCCTCCCCGATACTTCATTATAATTATAAAGAGCATAATGATCAAAGGAACAGGGTTCCTGTACGTGTGGAAAGAAACACTTATACTTCTTTTAATGACAATAGTTTTCATTGGAATAAGTGTTAGAAAATTTAAAGTCAGACTTGAGTAAGGAAGGACGAAGAGACAAAGAGACAAAAGACTATAAATGAGAACTATCCTATATCTTATCCGAAAAGAGTTCCTCCAGATTTTCAGGAATAAATTCATATCCAAGGCTATATTTGCCGTGCCAATAATACAGATGCTGGTACTGGTACCGGCCGTAACATTTGAGATTAAGAATGTCAGACTATGTATCATCGATAAGGATATGACTCAGGAATCCAGAGGGTTGATCGGTAAACTTACCGGATCGACTTTTTTCAAAGTAACATTTGCCACATTTTCAGAAACTGAAGCAAACAACCTGCTTCACCGCAACAAATTTGACCTGATCCTTAATATACCTTCTGGATTCGGAAAGGATCTCGTAACTGGAAAACCCGGGAAGCTGATGACCACCATTGATGCCATTAATTCTTCAACAGCACAGCTCTCGTGGGCCTACCTTAACGGGGTTATACGCGATTATAATATGAATATACTCACCAACAACTTCAATACAATTCCTGTTGCAACAGCACCGCAAATTCAGATCACAAACCGGTATTGGTATAATGAAATGCTTAACTACAAGCATTATATGCTGCCGGGAATACTCGGGATACTGGTAACCGCAATAGGATTTTTGCTTGCCGGACTTAATATGGTAAAAGAAAAAGAAGTTGGAACGATTGAGCAGATAAACGTTACTCCTGTCAGGAAATATCAGTTTATCATTGCAAAAATGGTCCCGTTTTTTATATTCGGGATGATAGATCTGGCAATCGGGTTGCTTCTTGGCAGACTGGCATTTAATATACCTTTTGTCGGAAGCATTTCCCTTCTGTTCATGTGTGCTGCTATATTTATGATTGCAGTTCTTGGTCTCGCTCTTTTCATATCAACATTTTCAGGAACACAACAACAGTATATGTTTATTGCATTTTTCTGTATGATAATTTTCATCCTTATGAGCGGCATTTTTACACCTTTTGAAAGCATGCCACGATGGGCTCAGGACTTCAATCTTATTAATCCGGTTGCTTACCTTATGCGAATAAACAGGATGGTAATGCTTAAGGGTTCAACTATCCATGACATCAGCAGGGAAATATATTCACTGATTGTTATTGCAATCTGCTTTACGACACTGGCAGTAAGAAGATACAGGAAGACTGCTTAAGAAGGCTTCAGTACCGCAAGACCACAAGACATTCTGATTACTTTAAAACAATTACAGCTGCAACAGGCCAGTGGTCAGAGATATAGACACCCCGTTCTTTGCTGATGTAAGTTTTCTGATCAAGAACTTTCATCCCGTTTTTAACGAAGATGTAATCAATCCTTCCGGGCCCGGGTGTATCTGTGAACCCATTGAATGTATAAGATGGGCCGTTAGGTTTTCTTTCAGAAATAAAATAGGAATCTTTTAATGCCGGAACACTTTCGTCAGGTCCGGTCAATATTGCATATCCGGCACTTGTTGGAAGCATATTAAAGTCACCGGTAATTATAAAAGGAAATCCTTCAGAAATTTCTCCTGCCTCCTTAAGCAATATTCTCGAACTCATGATTCTTGCAGAATCCGAATCGTGTGCAAAATGAGTATTAAAATAGAAGAAGTGGTCATGACTCTTTCTGTCGACCAGCTCCATCCAGGTAACAATACGTGGAAGGGAGGCTCCCCAGCCCATTGAACCCGGAGTGCCGGGAGTCTCGGAAAGCCAGAAAGTTATGGTCCTTACCATGTCAAATTTATCTTTCCTGAAGAAAACAGGATTCATCTCACCAGCCCTGGCGCCATCGTCACGGCCAACTCCAACTGAACTATAATCACTAAGCGCTGAATCAAGAGCTAAATACTGACGCCACAAAACTTCCTGCATCCCAAGAATATCAGGTTTCTCATTTTTTATGAAATTACAAACCTGTACAGCTCTTTTTGGCCAGGAATTTATACTGTCTTCAGGGTTATCATATCTGACATTTAATGTCAACACCTTGATTGTATTGTTATTCCCCTTTTGCGAACACCCGGTGATAATAATGATAAATATGGCTACAATACAGATAAATTGTTTTTTCATCATAAGTTTAATTGTTTGTCCATATACCGTTATACCTTATGCGACTGAGGAATTACTATTTCAATTCTTAATAAAGAGATGAATTACGATCAGTGATTCAAAATCCCCTGTTTTTTCTATAAAGATAATAATCTGAACCTTATTTACCATAATACTTTCCTTATTGCTCTTCAGAATATCTACAGAAAGAGGATGTACCAATTATTTATATATTTGTAAAATAGTTTAAAGATGAGACTCTCTGCACTTTTTTTGAACTTGTTTTTCAATGAAATGTTAATCAACTACAACAAAATATCCTGATTAATGCCTGATGTAATAAAGCTTTTACCCGACTCGGTAGCGAACCAGATTGCTGCAGGCGAAGTAATACAAAGGCCCGCCTCTGTTGTAAAGGAGCTGATGGAAAATTCTGTTGATGCCGGGGCTAAGAATATAAGGGTGATTATAAAATACTCCGGAAAGACTCTGATCCAGGTAATTGATGATGGCGACGGGATGACTGAAACCGATGCAAGGTTAGCATTTGAGAGACATGCTACCTCGAAAATTACTTCGGCACAGGATCTTTTTGCAATCACAACAAAGGGCTTTCGGGGAGAAGCATTAGCTTCAATCGCGGCAGTTGCAATGGTTGAACTTAAAACACGAAAGGAAGAGAGCGAGACAGGGATACTTGTAGTAATAAGCGGGTCAAAGGTTGAAGCGCAGGAGCCGTGCAGCTGTCCTCAAGGATCAAGTTTTTCAGTGAAAAATCTCTTTTTTAATATCCCTGCACGACGTAAATTTCTTAAATCGGACAACACCGAAATACGACATATTGTAAATGAATTTCAGAAGATTGTATTAGCGCATCCAGGTATAAGGTTCTCTCTTCATCATAATGATACCGAGATTTACAATCTTGTTTCGGGTAATTTGAGACAACGAATTATTGGAGTATTCGGGAAACAGATCAACCAGGATCTGATTACCCTTGAAACTGAGACCAGCATCATAACAATCAAAGGTTTTATAGGGAAACCCGAGAATGCCAGAAGAACATATGGGGAACAGTTCTTTTTCGTGAATAACCGTTTTATGAAACACCCATATTTCCATAAGGCAGTTGTTGAAGCATATCAGAATATCCTTCCAATCGAAGCAATCCCCTCCTATTTCATCTTTATGGAAGCCGATCCTGCTTCAATAGACATTAATATTCATCCCACCAAAACGGAGATCAAGTTTGAAGATGAAAGATCAATATGGCAGATTCTTATGGCATCTGTGAGAGAAGCTCTTGGCAGGTTCAATATTGTGCCATCTCTTGATTTCGAGAATGAAGCTCTGATTGATATCCCCGTAATGAGCCATTCCATTCACATGCCGGAACAGCCTAAAATTGAGGTAAATACAAACTTCAATCCATTTGATAGTGAAGACCGGCAACCTGACAGGTCGGGATTCGTTGAGAGATTTGAAAGCGAGAATACTGCAAACTGGGAAAAGCTCTACACAGCCCTTGAAAAAGAAAATGAGGATCCTGAACAATATGAAAAGATAAGGGAATCACAAAGAAGGTTCTTCCAGGTCAAAAATAAATATATTGTTTGTTCAGTCAAATCAGGACTCATGCTTATTGATCAGAAGAGAGCCCATGAAAGGGTCCTTTATGAAAGATTTCAGGAATGCCTCAGCAATAATCGCGCAGTAAGCCAGGTAGATATGTTTCCCGTGACTGCAGAACTTAATCCTTCTGATTTATTCATTCTGAAAGAGATAGAAGGTGAGCTTGAATTGCTTGGTTTCAACATACAACATACGGAAAAAAACAAGATAACAATAAATGGGAAACCCTCTGGCAGTGATGCTTCCAATCCGCTTGAGATGCTGGAAATCCTACTTGAAGATTATAAAAGCACAGAGGAAGCCCCGTCAACAGGAGCAAAAGAAAAAGTGGCCTCAGCCATGGCTGGAGCTTCAGCCATTCCTTATGGAAAAATACTGAGTCATAATGAAATGGAGGATCTATTCGATACACTTTTTGCATGCCAGTCGCCAAACTACTCTCCAAAGGGCAAACCTGTGATCAGCATTCTTACACTTGAAGATATTGACAAAAGATTTAAATAGAAAATGGTGACAAATTGTCGGATGAATTAAAAAATAAATATTTGGCCTGACTATTGAAGATAAATATTTTTATAAAAACTCATAATGAACGGATACGGAAGAGGCTTTTTCGCGATGCCACCAGTGGTGAAGAATATCATAATGCTCAATGTACTAATGCTCCTTATTTATTATGGGGCAGGAAGAGTTTTCGACATTGACCTGAACAGTATTCTTGGACTCTATTTCCCTAAATCAGAACAATTCATGCCTGTACAGATTGTCACGCACATGTTTATGCATGGAGGCATCTGGCATCTTGTATTTAATATGTATGCTTTATATATTTTCGGGCAAATACTTGAAAATACATGGGGGCCAAAACGGTTTTTCATTTATTATATGATCTGCGGACTGGGTGCAGCATTAACCCACGAAACAGTTATTGCATTCCAGTATTCACACCTGGCAAATAGTCTGAGCCCTGAAAACCTGCAGGCGGTTCTTAGTGAAGGAACAGCATTATTCAAACAGGGACAGGGATTTACTGATCCGGATATGTTGAAACTTCAACTGTTGCTGAATACTCCCACAGTAGGAGCATCAGGCGCAATATTCGGTGTTTTGCTTGCTTTCGGAGTACTATTCCCGAATACACAGCTTTTACTCCTAATACCTCCAATGCCAATTAAGGCCAAATGGCTCGTTCTGGGTTATGGTGCAATTGAACTTTATCTTGCATTAACTCAACCCGGAAGTAATATTGCACATGCGGCCCATCTTGGAGGAATGTTATTCGGATATATCCTGATCAGATACTGGAGAAAAACAACAAATACGCTTTATTAATGGGAATCTGGGACGATATAAAGGAAACTTTAAGGACAGGAAGTAATCTTACAAGGTTGATTTATATCAACATTGCCGTATTCATTGTTATCACAATCGTTGCCGTAATTGGTTTCTTGCTGAATAATAACGGTATTTCTGAACAGGCTCTTAACCTTCTTTCTGTTCCATCATCCTTTAAAGCATTGCTTTTAAAGCCCTGGACATTAATCTCATACATGTTTGTTCATAAAGATATCTGGCATATCTTATTCAATATGTTATGGCTATACTGGTTTGGAAAAATATTCCTGGAATATCTTGATCAGAGAAAACTTGTGGCTGTTTATCTTCTTGGTGGTATAAGTGGCGCCCTGGTTTATATTCTGTCATTTAATATTTTCCCGGTATTTTCCGGGGTTGTTTCCGAGTCAGCTGCAATCGGAGCATCTGCCTCAGTAATGGCAATAGTTATTGCAATAGCCGCATATGTCCCTGATTATACCGTTCAGCTTTTTTTATTTGGACGAATAAAGATCAAATACATGGCTCTCGCGATATTTATTTTTACTTCGGTAATGGATTTTTCAATTAATTCGGGAGGCAAGCTTGCTCATATAGGCGGCGCATGCTTTGGTTATTTATATACTCTGAATTTAAGACAGGGGCGTGATATAGGAAGGGGTTTCAACAAGGTAATAGATTTTTTAGCTACTATTTTTAAGCCAGAAAAGAAACTTAAAGTCACGCATAAGAAGGCAGCTACTGAATATGAGTATAACGCAATAAAGACTGAACATCAGACACGCGTTAACAGAATACTTGATAAGATTTCAAAAGGAGGATATGACAGCCTGACAAAAGAGGAAAAAGAAACCCTGTTTAATGAAAGTCAGAAAAAAAATTGATCAAAAGATTGTATCTCCTGGTACATTCTTTGAATAACCTTATCAAAAATCAGAGAAGTGAAACAACTTTTTTTCTTAATTCTGGTACATTAGTAAACATATCTTATTAATCTTGAAAAAGCTCCTTTATAAGATTCTTCTGTCTGTAAACATTATTTTTGCAGTCTCCCTGTCGATATCATATCTGGCTGTTATAATCAATCCTGAAAATTTTGCACTGCCTGCTTTTTTCGGACTGGCATATCCTTACCTGCTCTTAATCAATATTATTCTTGTTGTCATCTGGGCAATGTTGTTAAGATTTGAAGCCCTTATTTCTGTGTTGATTATTGCCATCGGGTTCACTCATTTTTTTAACTACATCCAAGTCTTTAAACCTGCCCGCGATAAGACAAACACATTTAAAGTGCTAAGCTATAACGTACGCATGTTCAATTATTTCGAGAACAAGCGTGGCTTAACTTCAGAAAAAAATGTACTTAACTTTCTTAAATCCCAGAAACCCGATATATTTTGTCTTCAGGAATTTTTTATATCAGGTAATCCTTCAGAGGCAGAAGCTGAAGTTAATACAGTTCTTGGTGGTAAATACTTTTCCCATTTTAAAATTCTGGGAACCGGCAAAAACAGATATTATGGAATTGCCACATTCAGCAAATATCCAATTATAAAAAAAGGAGAAATAATACATCCCGGATCATCAAGTCTGTCGATCTACACCGATATCCTGATTCAGAATGATACATTCAGAATCTATAATAATCATCTGCAGTCCTTCAGGCTTATGCGAATGGAACGATCATTCCTTGAGGAGATTACAGCTGCGGATGACAAAAAGACCCTGGGTGAGGTTAAGGATATATCAGTAAGTCTGAAAAAAGGATTTGTAAGGAGGGCCCTTCAGTCGCAGGTAGTTAAAAATCACATTAACAAGTCACCTTACCCGGTGATTGTTGCAGGTGATTTTAATGATACCCCTGTTTCCTACGTTTACAGAAAGTTACGTAAAGGGCTTAACGATTCATTCGTTACTTCAGGTTATGGAGCCGGATTTACTTATAAGGGAAACTATCCACCAAACAGAATAGACTATATTCTGTATGATAATGCTCTCATTAACAGCTATTTTGAAATAATTAAACTGAAATATTCCGATCACTATCCGATCATTGCATATTTCAGGAAGAAAGTCTAGAACGGTAATTTTCTGAAATCCACATTCCCACCCGAGATTATTAATCCTATTTTTTTATTCCTGAATACCTCCGGATTTTCCCTGACTATAGCAAGAACGGTGGCTGAGGATGGCTCAATGATTATTTTCATCCTCTCCCAGATCAATAGCATACATTCAATTATCGACTCTTCTTTTGCTGTGTAGATTTCATCAACATTATTCTTTATTATTGAATAAGTCAGCTCACTCAGTGAAGTTAGCAGTCCGTCAGCAATCGTATGAGGATTAACCGAGGGAGTCAGAGTCCCTGAGGTGAACGATATAAATGCGTCATTTGCATTAAGCGGCTCTGCGCCTATGACCCTGATACTCTTATTAATTCCTTTTACACTAGTTGAAGTACCGCTCATCAGTCCGCCGCCACCGACCGGTGCAATTACAAAGTCAAGATCGCTTTTTTCATCCAGAAGTTCCAATGAAGCTGTACCCTGCCCGCATATTACATTAAAATTATCATAAGGATGGACGAGTGTTGCACCCGTTTTTTCCATTATCATCCTTGTAGTTTCTTCTCTGGCTTGTAAGGTTGGCTTACAAAAGGTGATCTCAGCTCCATATCCGGCAACCGCCTTTTTCTTTACAACAGGAGCATTTTCTGGCATAACGATATTTGCTTTTACTCCATTCATCCTCGCTGCCAATGCAAGCGCAGCTGCATGATTGCCGGATGAGTGGGTAACAACTCCTCTCCTTTTCTCCTCAGGGGTTAATGAAAGTACAGCATTGGTGGCTCCCCGGAATTTAAATGCACCAACTTTTTGAAAATTTTCGCATTTAAAAAACAGACTGCAATTAAAAAGTTCATTTAACAGTTGGGAGCTCAATACCGGGGTCCAGTGAATATATGGCTTAATCCTTGAGTGGGCTTCCCTTATATCGGTAATGGTAGGTAGTAGCATAATATTAAAATATTAAAAGCATAAATTTAGAAATTAAAAGCAGGAATAGTAAATTGTAAATAAATTTGTAACCGTATATATCCAAATCGATAAATACGAATACTAATACGGAGTAAGGTTTAAAATTAAATATATCAATTATGAAAGAATTAGTTCGCTGTAAAGCCTGCGGTTATGTTATGGAAGCCGGTAAATTAAAAGATGTTTGTCCGGCATGTGGCTTGTCATCAAAAGTATTTGAGCCTTACAGAGAACGTGTAGCGATAAACAGGTTGTTTGTATTAAGCCTTGATTTACACCCTATTGCAATTCACCTATCGCAGACATTTGTTTTTCTTATACCTGCCCTGATAATATTTACCGGATTATTTCCGGGTGTTAAATATGAGTTGTTTTCTCATGTCCTGCAGTTTTCGTTATATGCATTCCCTTTAACATTAATTGCAGCAATATCCACAGGAATTCTTGACGGATTGATGCGTTTTAAGTCGCTGGCACCGCCTCTTTTACGATTAAAAATAATATTCAGTACGAGTATTATTGTTCTGGCTGCAACAATGTTTTTTGTTGCAAAAGATGGCAACATTGGTATTACAGTACTTATTCTCAGCATTGGCTGTCTGTTTTTCGCTGTCAGGCTCGGGTTGCTGGGAAAGAAATTGCTTAACGTCATTCTGCCAGGATCTTATCCGGTAAAAAAACCAAAAATCGCGCCAAAAACGGATAAGGCACCTGCTGAGGCTACCGGCGAAAAGTAAAAAGAGCCATTCCTTGCGGAACAGCTCTTTAAATATTATTTTACTTAATAATTCCCTAGAAGAGACTCCAGGCGACAGTAACACCGGCCATAACGACGGCAACCATTGACATAAGTTTAATCAGGATATTCATTGATGGGCCGCATGTATCTTTAAACGGATCACCTACGGTATCTCCAACAATACTTGCTTTATGGCATTCGCTTTTCTTGCCGCCATAATTTCCTCTTTCAATGTATTTTTTAGCATTATCCCATGCACCACCTGAATTGTTAAGCATACTGGCTAAAGTAAAACCAGTAGTCATACCGCCCATCAACAACCCGATAACGCCTGGTACACCAAAAACGATACCTGTAACAACAGGTACTATAATTGCCATAAGTGCAGGCATGATCATTTCTTTCTGGGCGCCTTTAGTTGCAATTGCAACACATTTTGCATATTCCGGTCTTCCTGTGCCTTCCATAATGCCCGGAATTTCACGGAACTGACGTCTTACTTCGTCAACCATTCTTCCTGCATTCCTTCCAACAGCTTTCATAGCCATTGCAACAAATACAAAACACATCATTGCTCCGATGAAAAGACCTGCAATTAATATTGGGTTGAAGAGTGAAAGGTTATAGGCCAAAACAAAATCTTTAACTCCCGCGTGTGATACTTCAATTGCCTGTTGACCAGCCTGAACAGTTGCCGGTACATGACTATGATAAAACAAAACATCACCGATTTGCTTATAACCATCAACACTCTTGTCAGCAAGTCTTCCAAGCCAGAGTTTTACCTCCTCCATATAAGCAGCAACAAGAGCAAGTGCAGTAAGAGCTGCTGAACCAATAGCGAAACCTTTGCCGGTAGCAGCTGTTGTGTTTCCAAGTCCGTCAAGAGCATCTGTTCTTTCTCTTACTTCTTCAGGTAATCCTGCCATTTCAGCATTTCCACCAGCGTTATCGGCAATGGGTCCGAAAGCATCAGTTGCCAGAGTTACTCCAAGTGTTGAGAGCATACCGACAGATGCGAAACCGATACCATAAACACCCATCGGGAAGTTATGGAATCCCCCTGCAAAACCATAAGCGGCAATGATACCAGCAACTATTGTCAGAACAGGAAGCCATGTTGAGAACATACCCACTGCCATACCTTCAATAATTACAGTTGCCGGTCCTGTCTGAGATTGTTCTGCTATACCTTGTGTAGGTTTATAGCCATCAGAAGTATAATATTCTGTTGCCTGCCCTATAATTACGCCTGCTACCAAACCTGATACTGCAGCGCCGAATACGCCCCAGGTAATCCAGTCTGCAGCGGCCATAACAGCAAGTACAACAAGAATAAGAGAAGAACTTCCACCTGTTCCCAGTAAAAGTGCCCTTAGAAGAGTCTTCTGCGAAGCCGACTCTTTTGTTCTGACCATATATATTCCGGCAATTGATAATAGGATCCCGATAGCTGAAACCACCATGGGAGCAATAATAGCTTTAATCTGATAATCACCACTTTGTCCAGCAATCATTGGAAGAGCAGCACCGAGTGCAGCAGTAGAAAGAATAGAACCTGCATATGATTCATAAAGGTCAGCGCCCATACCGGCAACGTCACCTACGTTGTCACCAACGTTATCAGCAATTGTTGCAGGGTTACGTGGATCGTCCTCAGGAATTCCAGCTTCTACTTTACCAACAAGGTCAGCGCCTACGTCAGCAGCTTTTGTAAAGATACCACCACCAACACGTGCAAAAAGGGCCTGTGTTGAGGCACCCATACCGAAAGTGATCATTGTTGCAGTAATCTCAACAAATTTCTGATGCTCATCAATTCCTGCCTGAACAAAGTTAAGACCTAAGAAATTTAATCCGGAAACCATATGTTCCGGCGTAAATACAACTTTAGTCAGGAAAACGAACCAGGCTGCAATGTCGAGGAGCGCGAATCCAACAACAACAAGGCCCATAACTGCTCCACTGCGAAGAGCTACCTGTAATCCTTTGTTGAGTGATTTAGAGGCAGCCCAGGCTGTTCTGTTAGATGCAAAAGTTGCAGTTTTCATTCCAAGATAACCGCATAGACCTGAGAAGATACCTCCGGTCAGGAAGGCTACCGGAACAAATGGGTTCTGTACACCCATATATGCCAATATTGATAAAAGTACAACAAGAACTACAAATATCTTGCCGACAACTGTGTACTGGCTTTTCAGGTAGGCCATTGCACCTTCCCTCACATATTCGGCAATCTCTTTCATCTTATCTGTTCCTTCATCCTGAAGTTTCATGCCTTTGTAAAAGATCCAGGCGAAGAGTAATGCCATGAGTGCTGAAATCGGAACGATCCAGAATAGGTTACTAATCATAATAAAAAATTTTAAGGTTTAACTATTATTGATTCAACTATATAATCATTATCGATTATCGAAATTCAGAAGGTTCTTATTATATTAACCTCCACAGCCTGGATGTTTTGAGGCTGATATTACAAAATATAATTCTATTTTATGCTATTTTTGGAAGAAAATCACAAGCAATCATAATCATTCAGCTTCCATAAAAATAATTCTTTGCTTTTTACACTACCTGAAGACTTCTCAATTCAAAAATGATTGCAGATAATTAATCCAAAGCTAAAAAGCAGTAAGACTTAAAAAGTTCTAACTGATATAAAAAAAGCCCTGTTCGTATCTGAACAAGGCTTTTTTAACTTTTATGAAGGCTACCTCGACTTTGCTGTAGCTATAATCATTTTTGAACTCAACCTGTTTCCCAAAGAAAGCACATTCACTAAATCCTGGATTGGCAGAGTATTGTCAAATCGTAACATGATGAAGGCATCGGGAGAAACTGCAAGCTCTTTTTTCAACTGTGTTTCGAGACCATCAAAAGGAACCCTGGTGTTGTTCACATAATAAATTTTTTCTTTTGTCATTGTAAGATTTATCTCTTTCTTCTGAATCGACTGGCTGCTCCGGGAGCTAGGTAATGATACCTTTATCATGCTTGGATTGAGTAAAGTAGATATAATTATAAAAAACAGCATAAGAAAAAACATGATATCGTTCATAGAAGAAGTAAATACTTCAGCAGTAAAGTCTTTTTTCTTACGAAGATCTATCATTTCGACGGGCTTTTTAAAAGGTCAATGAAATTCATGGCATTCCATTCAAGTTGGTGAATAGCTTTATTCAAAATTATATTTAACCAGTGATATCCAATATAAGCAACGATACCAACAATAAGTCCGGCTGCGCTGGTAACCATTTTTGTATAAAGTCCGGCAGAGACACTACCGATGCTTACATCGCTTGTCATGGAAATATTAAAAAATATTTTAATAACCCCGATTATAGTTCCAAGAAACCCGAACATAGGTGCAATTCCTGCAATAACCGCAAGTATCTGTATGTTCTTTTCCATGTCATAAACTTCAAATTTCCCGGCTATCTCAATAGATTCTTCAATTTCTTTAATGGGTTTCCCTAACCGGGAGATCCCTTTCTCTATCATTCTGGCGATAGGCTTTGCTGTATTACGGCATAGAGTAAGGGCTGAATCGGTTCTCCCATTGATAATAAATTCATGAATGCTGTTCATAAAGTTTACATCTGAACTGATATGCCTCTTTATTGTTAAATAACGCTCGATAAAGACATAAACAGCAACAATGGAAAGTATGCCTATAGGTATCATGATAATACCACCTTTCATAATGATAGCTATCAATGATGTTGGCACTACCGCGGGTTGAACCGGAAGCGCAGGAGCAGATGCAATCGTTTTGTTCAGAGTATCAATACTCTGGGAAATCTGCAAAAAGAGTGCTGTCATAATATTTTATTTATATAAGTATTAAAACGGAGCCTTTCCTGAAAAAGTATTTGAATTCAATGTTCTAATAAAATGAAATAAACCTGGAATTAAATTCTATTCAGAGGAAGTTTCAAATATAGTCGTTCTTAAATGTTTTTCCAATGAAACTTTTCCATTTGTATTCCTGAAATATCACCAAAATAATTACAATTATGTTTTTATTACTCATTTACATGTAACAAATATCACATTGATAAGGCTATTCATTTTACTAAAAACCTGACTAAACATAAATATACGTTTTGTTAAACTTTAAATTTAATTGCCGTATCCATTTAGACAATAAAAAAGCCTCCTCTGTTTTAAAGAGGAAGCTTTAGAATATATGTTTTAATGAGATTTATTCAACTAACATTAAGCTTCGAAAGGTATTTTTTTAAAACCACCTCTCTTAGAGAATGTAATTGCTCCAACTATAATTAAAAGGCAGATCGCACCTGTTATAAACATACCTAAAGATGTATGCCCCGGTATCTGATATGCAATAATTACAGGAGCGGCCAAAAGTGAAACCAGGTTTATAACCTTTATCATTGGGTTAAGTGCTGGTCCGGCAGTATCTTTTAGCGGATCGCCAACAGTGTCACCAACAACAGCTGCATGATGAGCATCAGAGCCTTTTCCACCATAAAGTCCGTCCTCAATAGTTTTTTTGGCATTATCCCAGGCGCCACCGGCACTTGCCATGAAGACTGCAAGTAACTGCCCCGAAAGAATCACTCCGGCAAGGAACCCACCTAAGGCCTCAACACCAAGAAGAGATCCTACAAATATTGGAGACAATACGGCGATTAAGGCCAATGGAATTAGTTCTCTTTGAGCTGAAACAGTACAAATATCAACAGCTTTTTGATAATCTGGTTTTACTGTACGTTCAATAATACCGGGTATTCTGAACTGACGACGAACTTCTTCTACAATCTCGGCGGCAGCACGTGTAACCGCACTGATTGACAATGATGAGAATAGAAAAGGGATAGTTCCACCTATAAGTAATCCGATAAAAACCATCGGTACAGATACGCGGATTCCGGTTTCGAGCAATTGTGCTGTTTTTTCAAATCCCATCTGAATCTGAACTTTAGTCACATCTGTAATGAAAGATCCAAATAATGCCACAGCTGCAATTACTGCTGATCCGATCGCGACACCTTTAGTAATAGCTTTGGTAGTATTTCCTGTTGCGTCAAGTGCATCCATAATCTTACGTGCATCTTTGTCCAGATGAGACAATTCTCCGATCCCATTCGCATTATCAGCAATTGGACCAAAAGCATCCATGGCCACGTTGTTCCCGGTCAGCGTAAGCATCCCAATCCCGGTCATAGCAACACCATAAAGCACATACGTTATTGGCTGACCATAATAGATCATAACAGAAGCAAAGATTGTAGTTGCAATAACTAAGGTCTGCCATACTGCAACTTCAAATCCATAACTCATACCTTTTAATAACAGAGTTGCGGAACCTGTCTTTGCATTCTTCGCGATATCCTTAACAGGGTGATAATGACCGTCAGTATAGTGTTTTGTTATTTCATCAAGTACAATTGCTAAAAGGATACCAACCACAACTGAAAGAAACGAACGCCATTCTCCAAGATAGAAATATGCAAGTATTCCGAATGCAGCAATGCTTATTGCAGCTGAGGAATAGAATCCTTTGTTAATTGCCTTAAGAGCATTATTTGCATTTGCTTCTTTCCCTCCTTTTACCAGGTAAGTACCTATTATTGAAGAAAGAACTCCAATACCTCTGACAAGAAGTGGGAAAATGATCCATGACAGTTCATGCGTTTGTGTAAATAATACAACACCAAGTATTAATGCTGAAACAATTGTAACTTCATAAGATTCAAAGATATCAGCTGCCATACCGGCACAATCACCAACATTATCTCCAACAAGGTCAGCAATTACTGCAGCATTACGTTCATCATCCTCAGGAAGCCCTGCCTCAACTTTTCCGACAAGGTCAGCTCCAACGTCAGCAGCTTTAGTGTAAATGCCCCCTCCCACTCTCATAAAGAGTGCAAGTAATGTACCACCAAAACCGAATCCGAGAAGAGTATCAGGAGATGCAACACCGAATACTATGAAAATGAGTGTGCCTCCAAGTAATCCTAAGCCATCTGTCAGCATTCCTGTAACAGTACCGGCGCGATAGGCAATTTTCAGAGCCTCCGCAAAACTTCTTCTGGAAGCGGATGCAACACGAACGTTTGCCTGAACTGCCATTCTCATTCCAAACTGACCTACCATCAAAGAAAAAATGGAACCCATTATAAATGCTACCGCCCGGCCAAAACCGATTATCAGCTTAAGTGACTGATCGGAATAACCAACAAAACGTAATTTTGATTCCTCAGTCGGAGGAACCACATAAACAGATAAAAAGAGGATAACCGTAAAAACGAAAATCAGAGGGACAATAGTCTTTAATTGCCTTTTCAGATAAGCATTTGCACCTACGCGTATCCCATCCCACACATCCTGCATTTTTTCTGTTCCTTTATCGCAAGCCATAACTTGTCTGCGCAAAAACATTGCATAAGCAAGTCCGAAAAATGCAATAACCAATACACTCCAGATTGCCATTACTTCAAAAGAGGTTGCCCCCGGTAAACTAACCATAATAAATATTCAATTAAAAGGATTAATACTATATAGATCTAAAAAATTCATAATTATTGTTTTCCAGCTCTTCCATATCGGGGTACCGGTAAAAGATTATTTCATCTTTTGAACCAACATAGAATCCACTTTCAATTGTTCTGTAGAGAAGTGAACCGGAATAAACTCGCTGAACTGTCTTCATATGTTTTTCATATTCACCTTTTAAAATTTCCAGACAGTCTCGAAGGTGACCGATGTTGGAATAAGGTAAATTTTCAATTTGCCCTTTAGCAGGGTTAGTTGCCAGTTCTCCCAGCTTCAGATCAACAAAAAAAAGTTTGGGAAGAACAATGGGAGTTGATCCGTCCGTCAGCTTCTTCAGGAATACTGATGGTGGTAATTCGGTTGCAACCAATGGGTTTACTGGTAATAACTCCTGGAAAAGATGCAGCTTGCCTGTTATTTCCCTTGAAAGATCATAAGGAGATTTCTTCAACTCATGTGTATTACCATTATCGGTGGTAAGATATAAACTCTTAAGGGCCGACAATGGTATTGTCTCAAGTACTCTGTAAACTGAAAGATATACCGAGCTTTTGGGTTTGCCATCAGCTTTCGCAACACATCGTCGATTCAGGCTATCCATATCAATTAGTTTCTCAATATGACCAAGGTCAACTTCAAAGAATAATGCCTGACCCTTATTTCTTTTTTTTGTCCCGGTTGAAAGATAGGCACCAAATTCTGCCGGGGGAAGCATAGAAGCGATCAATGCTTCGGGAGTTGCTGTTAAATAGATAAATTTACTCATCGGTTTATTATTAATGCAAATAAAATTATGCCATTACAAAATCAAAATGTCTTAAAAAAAACAAAATTTCGGAAGGTACAAATATAGAACAGATTTATGTTTCGCCAAATATAAAATACGAAACAAATCTGTTACAATCATTAAAAATTGTTAAATGATATGTATATGACTAAAATCCAATTTAATATAAGGCGCTCTGGTCAGGTTTAACAAGTGTAGTTAAAGAGTGTATCCCTTCGGAAAGCCAGGGCACAGCTATACTGGTATCAGCTCCCGAAAACAGAATTGATACATTTTGGAAGCGTCTTGAAACTCAGGATTTTATATTTTAAGAAGAGTAAATATTGTTTCAACCTGCAAAAGGTTTGTTCAGATCTTCCAACAGTTCAATTCCCAGAACTCCTCTGGCGATTTCGCGTACTTCGCCTGTCATGTGGATATTCCAGTTTTTATCGACCTGTATTTTCAGTGTTCCCCCCTGCATATGCATTGTAAGATCGCTTTTGATAAGGCCTCTTTTGATCAGAATGCATGATGCTGCACAGGATGAACTGCCTGATGCCAGGGTGAACCCGGCTCCCCGCTCCCATATCAGAATCTCTGCATCATGATCGGAAAGCACCCTGGCAAATTGCACGTTGATACGGTTGGGAAACAATGGATGATTTTCCAGTAAAGGACCGTAGGTGCGGATTTCTTTCTCATCCAGCTCCTGTTTTATAACAACACAATGCGGATTGCCGACTGAAACACAATTCACTTCAAATTCTTTATCGCCTGCCATTATTTTTTGTCCGATAAATTCCGGTTGATCCGAATTTACCGGGATAGCGTGTGATGCAAAGATTGCATTTCCCATATCCACCCTGATCAACATTGCTTTCCCTTTGTGCTCTTCAACGATATCGGCATAAACAATATCAGTAAGTGTTTCAACAGAAAATTGCCTGATCCTGGCATGACCATAATCATAGAGATACTTACAAAATATACGAAGTCCATTTCCGCTTTTTTCAGCTTCCGATCCATCGGGGTTGAAAACCCTGAAACCAAAATCAGCTTTTGCCGACGGAACTTTCAAAACTATGCCATCCGAGCCGATCCCGAAATGGATGTTGCACAAACGCATTATAGCCTGTTTTGAAAGTTCGAAATCTATATTTGTGCTCTCCAGGACAATATATTCATTGCCCAATCCATGCATCTTGACAAAACTGTTTTTTTCCATCACTAACTTATATAGTCGGTTTTTTAAAATATGAAGTTCCAGATTACTGTGTGCCCAGGTGAATAATTGACCATTAAATTTGAATAAGAAATAAATCCTTTCAGATCACGGCTTCGATTTCGGAGAATATTTTCGTTATATACGCAGAGCTGAGTTCCGATTATTTCTGATAATTGAACAGGATCAGTATTGCCAAAAAACTGCTTTTCACAGCTAACAGTGGAATAAATATAATTCATTGTTTAATGGAGAATAATATCTTTAATATATTTACGTCAAAAATATAAAAATGGCGCAGATTAACGAAAATTATTTTAAACTTCAGGCCGGTTATCTATTCCCTGAAATAGGACGGAGGGTTCATGAATTTCAGAAAGAGCATCCACAGGCCGACATTATCAAGATGGGGATAGGAGATGTGACGCAGCCCCTTACACCTTCAGTAATCCGTGCCTTTCATGAAGGTGTGGAAGAAATGTCGAAAGCCGAAACATTTAAAGGATACGGTCCTGAGCAAGGGTATGATTTTCTGCGCGAAGCTATTTCAAAAAACGACTATCAGGATCGCGGTGCTGATATACATGCAGACGAGATTTTCGTTTCAGATGGTTCAAAATGTGATACTGGCAATATTCTGGAGATCTTTGGCCTGAATAATGTCATAGCCATGCAGGACCCTGTTTATCCTGTATATGTCGATACAAGTGTGATGGCAGGCCGGACCGGTGAATACCTGGGAAACGGCTACTACGGCGGGCTGGTATACCTGCCCTGTAATGCTGAAAATGGTTTTATCCCTGCAGTTCCGGATAAGAAAGTTGATATTATCTTCCTTTGCTTCCCTAACAATCCCACAGGAACAACAGCTAGCAAATATGAGTTAAAAAAATGGGTTGATTATGCAATTAAAAATAAAGCAATCATACTTTACGATTCAGCCTATGAGGCATATATTTCTGACCCTGAAATTCCACATTCAATATATGAAATTGAAGGAGCCAGAGAAGTAGCTATTGAATTCCGCAGTTTTTCAAAAACGGCAGGGTTTACAGGAACACGCTGTGCCTATATGGTTATTCCTAAAAATCTTGTTGCTACAACTTCAGCTGGTTCAGAAAAATACCTGAACCCGCTCTGGTACAGGAGGCATACCACAAAGTTCAACGGCGTTTCTTACCCTGTACAAAAAGCCGCTGCTGCTATCTATACATCTGAAGGAAAAAAAGAGGTGAGAACTACTATTAATTACTATATGAATAATGCCAGGATCTTGCGCGAAAGTCTGTCCAGACTTGGCTTTAAGGTTTATGGTGGAGTTAATGCTCCATATGTCTGGGCTAATTCAGGCAGGGGAATAAAATCGTGGGATCTGTTTGATAAACTTATGCGGGAAGCTTATGTGATAGGTACGCCAGGATCAGGTTTCGGCCCCTCCGGTGAAGGATACTTCAGGTTTTCTTCATTCGCCACGTATGAAAACGTGTTAAAAGCTATGGAAAGACTTGGTAACCTCAAATGGTAATTGGCTGGCAGAAATGAAGACCTCACTCAATGATGCGTTGAGAGGTATATTATCGCGGTATGATATTTGCCGGCTTCATACAGGAAATTGTATTGTTTATACATTTTTTTATACGCTTTTTGAAAATAGATTCATTTGATAATTGGTAATTATTGATTTTATGCTATTTTTGAAAACTGTCCTAACGAATGTTTATTTATGCCAAAAATATCTGCAGTTATAATTACATATAACGAAGAACTATATATAGAAAAATGCCTGGCGTCATTAGTAGGTATTGCCGATGAAATAATTGTCGTTGATTCATTTTCCACCGACGGAACTGAAGAAATCTGTAAAAAATACAATGTCAGGTTTATTAAACATCCATTTGAAGGATTTATGGATCAGAAAAATTATGCCCTTCAATTTGCCACTTATCAAAATATATTATCTCTCGATGCTGACGAAGCATTAAGTAATGAGCTCCGAGAATCGATCCTTGCCATCAAAGACAAATGGGAATATAAAGGTTATAAATTTAACAGACGGAATTACTATTGCGGAACATGGATCAGATATTCAGAGTGGTACCCCGATAAACAACTGAGACTTTTCTATTCCGATCATGGGAAATGGGGGGAACTGAATATTCATGAGAAATTCATTATGTCAAACGGGTATAAAATAGGATATCTTAAAGGTGACTTGCTCCATGTGTCATTTACTTCCCGTCAGGATCACATCGACAAAATGAAAAAGTATTCACTAATTGGCGCCGAAGAGTTCCACAGAGCCGGGAGAAATGCGAATGTTTTTACTCCATATATACATTTAATCTGGGGATTTTTCAGATCCTATATTATAAGAGGAGGATTCCTTGACGGCCATAATGGCTATACTATCTGCTCGCAGTACGCAAAATCCACCTTCTATAAATACAAGAAACTGAGGCTTTTAAACAGGGCCAGTGCATTAAAGCAGAATTAATTGTATGATCTTCGATGAAGATATAAAGGAATCTCTTACAGCGCTTAAAAACGGCGATATAATTCTTTATCCGACTGACACAATATGGGGTCTTGGCTGTGATGCCACCAATCCTTCTGCAGTTAAAAAGATATTCAAAATCAAATCCAGGAGTGAAAATAAAAGTCTCCTGATACTTGTTGATGGAGAAGCGATGCTTGAACGGTATGTACAGGATATACCGGAAATAGTATTTGAACTTACCGGCGTTTCAGACAGCCCCCTCACAATTATTTATTCTAAAGGAATTAACCTCGCAGAAGGTGTTTGCAACGTTGACGGATCGGTAGGTGTAAGAATTTGCCATGATGAATTCTGCAGTGAGCTAATAAGAAGGTTCAGAAAACCTATCGTTTCAACTTCAGCTAATTTTAGCGGGAAACCCTCACCTGAATATTACGGTGAAATAGAAGATTTAGTTATTAATAATGTTGCTTATGTTGTAAAGTACCGTCAGGATGACCGACAAAAACAATCTGCCTCGCCGGTCATACGAATAGAACAAAACGGTACAATTAAAATTATTCGACAATAATCTATCTTGATCTGACTTTGCCTGAACCTGAAACCCTTGCATCAACATTGGGATTCCCTGAATATGAAACATTTCCGCTACCCGAAACACTTGCTCTGAGTGACTTAGTGACATTACATGTACAATTTCCGCTACCGGAAACCGAAATCTCAACTGACTCGAATTTGGTTGATTCTCCCGAATAATTGCCTGATCCGCTGATTGAAATGTCACCTTTGACCACATTCCCGGCGCCCGGGTATATATCACCTGAACCTGAAATACTGCAATCCAGACGTGATACTGCAATATCTCCGGTATATATTTTACCACTTCCGCTAACACTTAAATTCAGGTCGCCGGCCTTAACCGCATCCTTAATTTCAGCCTTCCCTGATCCTGAAACACCCAATCCATTGATTTCGGGCATAGTAATGTAAACCGTAAGTTTCTCATTCGTATTCATGCGCATGCGCCAGTTTTCATTCTTAATATCAAGTCTGCCACCTGTTACTTCAGTTTTAATATTATCAAGTATGTCTTTATCGCCCTCGAGAATAACTTTAAATTCTGATCCGATATTAATATATAAATTACCGGCAACCCCGAAATTTACTTTTGTAAAACCTTTTAGGTCTCTTGTCTCTTTATCCTGAGACTGGCTTCTGGCAAAACCTGTTGATACGATTATTGCAAAGATAAATGCTGTTAAGATTATTCCTCTTTTCATAGCGTTATGTTTTAATAATAAATTGTAATACTAAACAAAGACCTGCTTTCAGGAAAAAAGCTGCATTCTTGAGAAAATATTTTATTTATTAATATCGGTGAGCCCATCCGGAATATCCATAACAACAATTTTTTTCAGATTGTCAATGCTCACTATAAAATCTTCATGGAGAGGTATCAATATTTCTTTATTCCCCGGAGACATTATAGTCAGCAACCATTGTCCGGGGTTTTGAATGATATCAATTATTGATCCCAGTAAATTATCATCAATCCTGAAAACTGTATAACCGATAAGTGTCCTCAAGTCATCATTCTGCGAATTATCTTTGGTTCCCGATGTCAGGTAGACGCGGCAACCGGTAAATTCACTGATCTTTTCAATTGAATTGTATCCTTCAAATCTGAGTTTTAGAATGTCAGCTCCGGAGTACTCAGAATCGGATATAAAAAAAGGAACCGGTCTCCCATCTATTTCAAGAAAGACCGATTCCAAAAGGGGTATATTTTCAGTGAATGATTTCTCTAACTTAACTGTTACGGCACCCTCATAGCCGCTGATTTTAGTGATTCGTCCCAGTAATATTTCGTTGATGTAAGCCATTGGATCGTTGATCCTTATGACCGTTCAATTACTCCTGAGGCTTATCATCTGCGACCGGTTCAGATGCAGTCTCTTCTGCAACAGGTGGTTGCACTGACTCTTCAGCAGGGGCAGCCTCTTCGGCAATGGCTTCTGCTTTGTCTCCTGCTGCTTCTTTAGCTGCAAGGTCCGCAATTTTCTTAGCAAGTTTTGCTGCTCTTGCTTCGTTAATGCGTTTTTCTTCAGTAAGCCGTTTCCCCAGTTCATCATCCTGAGACTTCTCAAGACCTGATTTCTTGGCTTCAACTTTTGCTTCGTTCTGACTGATCCACTCTTCAAACCTTCTGGTGGCTTCGGCTTCATCGAATGCACCTTTTTTCACACCTTCGAGAAGATGTTTTTTAATTAGAACACCTTTATAAGACAGGATAGCTCTACATGTATCTGTAGGTAATGCGCCATTTTGCAGCCAACCCAATGCTTTATCGAAATCGAGTTCGATTTTAGCGGGGTTAGTAACCGGATTATACGATCCGATTTTTTCAATATATCTGCCATCCCGTGGCGATCTGCTATCTGCAACCACAATGTGGTAGAAGGCCAGCTTCTTGCGGCCTTTTCTAGCTAATCTGATTTTAACTGCCATTAATTCTTAAGCTTTATTATTAAACCTGTTTTAAAAATTGTGGCTGCAAAGATAACAGTAAATATTTTATTGACAAATGAATAATACTAAATAATTCTAAATACGCGGTTCAACCTAAAAGATGAAATCATAATATGAACTACGGGCTTTTAAGTTCCCCGGAATTATTAAAAATCTTCCCCAGTTAATTTGCCTGATATATTTATCCACAGAATATCTGACTCATCCGATCTTAATTCAATTTTGCGTATTTTTGTGAACTATCTTATTGAATTTTTTAGTTCCATCCATGACAGCATTCGCCCACTTACACGTTCATACTCAATACTCTATATTAGACGGAGCTTCCAATATCAGTTTGCTGATGGACAAGGTAAAAGCCCTGGGTATGGAATCAATAGCTATTACCGACCATGGGAACATGTTCGGGGTTAAAGAATTTCATAACAGTGCAACTGAAAAAGGGATTAAGCCAATAATCGGTTGCGAGATCTATGTTGCTAAAAGATCTATCGCGGATGTAAGCGGAAAAGAGGACCGCTCAGGTAACCACCTTATCCTTCTGGCAAAAAATCTTATCGGATATAAGAACCTGATCAAGCTGGTTTCCATTGCCTGGATAAAAGGCTTTTATTACAAACCCAGGATCGATAAAGAACTTCTTGTAAAATACCACGAAGGGTTAATAGCGTCATCAGCATGCCTTGCAGGTGAAGTACAGGATGAGATCCTCAATGGAACAATGGCCGGCGCGGAAGCAGCTCTGAAAAGCTATATTGACATCTTTGGTGAAGATTTTTACCTTGAGATTCAAAGACACGAAACTTATGATCCTGAGGCTGACAGTTCTGCCTTTCCACTGCAGCAGAAAGTTATTGAAGCTTTCAAAAAGCTGGCAGTTAAGTTTAATGTAAAGGTTATTGCCACAAACGATGCTCATTTTATTAATGCTGAAGATGCAGAAGCACACGACAGGCTGATCTGCATCAATACAGCCAAAGATATCGATGATCCTAACCGTTTAAGATATTCAAAGCAGGAATATATTAAGAGTGAGGATGAGATGCGGAAAATCTTCAGTGACATTCCTGAAGCAGTAGATAATGTGGCTGGTCTGGTTGAAAAAATTGAAAAGTATAAGCTCAACCATGATCCTATTATGCCTGAATTCGATTTGCCTGAGGGTTATACCGATAAAGATGAGTATCTGAGGTTTCTGACTTATAAAGGAGCAGATATCAGATGGGGCACACTGACAAAAGAACAGACTGAAAGACTTGATTTTGAACTGGAGATGATCGCTAAAATGGGATTCCCGGGATATTTTCTTATCGTTCAGGATTTTCTGCGTGCAGCAAGAGAAATGGGTGTTTCAGTTGGGCCGGGAAGAGGGTCAGCAGCTGGTTCAGCTGTTGCTTACTGCCTGAGAATAACAGACATAGACCCTATAAAGTACGGCCTCCTTTTTGAACGGTTTCTGAATCTCGACCGTATTTCAATGCCTGATATTGATATTGATTTTGATGAGGATGGACGGGACTCTGTTTTAAAATATGTAGTTAATAAATACGGGCATGATAAGGTTGCCCATATAATTACCTTTGGGTCAATGGCAGCCAAAATGGCCATACGTGACGTTGCCAGGGTCCAGAAGCTCCCGCTTTCCGATGCGGACAGGCTTGCAAAGCTTGTACCTGAAAGGCCCGGGATAACTCTTTCTGCTGCCTATGCTGAGGTACCCGAGTTGGCAAGAGAAAAACAATCCTCAAACAAACTAATTGCCCAGACTTTAAAATATGCCGAAGTCCTGGAAGGATCAGTCAGACAAACCGGGGTTCATGCCTGTGGTATAATAATAGGTAAAGACTCCCTCGATAATTACATTCCACTTTGCACCGCAAAAGATACTGATCTGTACGCGACTCAGTACGATGGAAACCATGTTGAGTCTGTCGGCCTTCTTAAAATGGATTTCCTTGGTCTGAAAACACTATCAATAATTAAAGACGCTCTCGACAACATTAAAAAGTCAAAAGGGATAGTGATCAACATTGATGACCTTCCTCTTGACGATAAAAAAACATTTGAACTTTTCAGCAATGGTGAGACAACAGGCATCTTCCAGTTCGAATCAACCGGGATGAAGAGATACCTGAAAGATCTTGAACCGAACAGGCTTGAAGATTTAATTGCAATGAATGCCCTGTACCGTCCGGGACCAATGGAATATATTCCGAAGTTTATCCGGAGAAAGCATGGTAGTGAAAAAATTGACTACCCGATTCCTGTAATGGAAAAGTATCTTGCCGATACCTATGGGATTACAGTTTACCAGGAACAGGTGATGTTATTGTCACAGGAGCTCGCCAGCTTTACCAAAGGAGAAGCGGATTCCCTCAGGAAGGCAATGGGGAAAAAGAAGCGCTCCATAATGGACAAGATGAAACTTAAATTCCAGGAGGGCTGCGCATTAAAAGGTTATGATGAAAATGTTGTAAATAAAATATGGTCCGACTGGGAGGCGTTTGCACAATATGCCTTCAATAAGTCACACTCGACATGTTATGCACTTGTTGCTTTTCAGACAGGTTATCTGAAAGCCAACTATCCGGCAGAATATATGGCTGCAGTTCTTAGCCGGAATATAAATGACATAAAGAAGATCACAACATTCATGGACGAGACACGCAGAATGGGGATGGATGTACTTGGCCCTGATGTTAATGAGAGCTTCGTTAAGTTCACCGTGAACAAGGACGGTAACATCAGGTTTGGTCTTGGCGCAATTAAAGGAGTTGGGGAAGGTGCTGTATTGCAGCTGATTGAAGAGAGAGAGAAAAACGGTCTTTATAAGAATGTCTATGATCTTGTCGAGAGAGTGAATCTTAATTCGCTTAACAAGAAAAATCTTGAAGCAATGGCTGTAGCAGGCGCGTTTGATTGTTTCCCGGAAACAATCAGGGCACAGTATTTTTCACTTGATACCAAAGGGTCGAGTTTTATTGAGAGTCTTATCAGGTATGGAAATAATGCGAAGACTGTCAAAAATTCCAATCAGCAGTCGCTTTTCGGTGAATCAGGTGGTTTTGATATGATTAAACCTGAACCTTCATACTGCCCTGACTGGCCTAAACTTGAAAAGTTAAACAGGGAAAAAGAGGTAATTGGAATATATCTTTCATCTCATCCTCTGGATGACTTCAAACTTGAGATAAATACTTTTGCAACCGCTACTTTAGCTGATCTGCAAAATCTTCGCGATTATCTTGAAAGCGATGTTGTTGTTGCCGGTATGGTGACGGAAACAAAGAACGGAATCGGTAAAAACGGTAAACCTTATGGGTCATTTACTCTTCAGGATTATTCCGACACATTCCGTTTCATGATGTTTGATAAGGATTATATCGATAACAGTAAGTACTTTATTACCGGCTATTACCTGCTCATAAAAGGCAGAGTGCAGAAACGCAGATATAAAGAGGATGAAATTGAGTTCAGGATTAAGACAATAAATCTGCTATCGAGTGTAAAAGATGAACTTATAAAATCTGTTACACTGATAATTGACCCTGAAAACATAAGTGTCGAGATGATTAACGAGCTCAAAGAGATGGTAAAAGATAATCATGGAGAGACGGAGTTAAAATTTCTGTTTCTCGATTCTGATGATAAAATCTCGCTTCCCATGTTTTCACGGACTTTCCGGGTAAGGTTGAATAACGATTTTATCACCTACCTTGACGATCATCCGGGAATAGAATATAAAGTTAATTAGTTATCTTTGCGACGAACAATTGTGGCAAATTCTTAAAATCTTAATAATTATGGCATTAGAAGTAAATGATGGAAACTTCGATGATCTGGTAATCAAATCAGACAAACCGGTTCTCGTCGATTTCTGGGCTGAATGGTGTGGCCCGTGCAGGATAATTGCACCTATTATTGAAGAAATATCGAACGAATTTTCTGGAAAAGCAACTGTTGTAAAATGTGATGTAGACAACAGCCCCGCGGTTGCAGCAAAATACGGGATCAGGAACATACCAACAATCCTTTTCTTCAAGGATGGTAAAGTGGCTGACAAGCAGGTAGGCGCTGTTCCAAAGAATAACTTTGTGGCAAAACTTAATGCCCTTATCTAAAAAATAAATTTACATAATATGGCCGTTCGGTTTATCTGTAACGGCCTTTTTAATAATGCTATATGACAATTTGTGTTTTTGCCTCATCCAGCAGCAGGATAAACAGTGAATATGCAACTGCAGCTTCAAATCTCGGAATACTGCTTGCCAGAGCCAAAATCGATGTTGTATACGGAGGTGGTGGTATTGGACTCATGGGCAAACTCGCTGATGCGGTAATTGAACATGGTGGTAAAATCACCGGCGTAATACCATCCTTTATGAAGGACGAGGGATGGGATCATTCGAGCGTAAAGGACATGATAATAACCTCCGATATGGGCGAAAGAAAAAAGAAGATGTTTGCCATGTCTGGAGCTGTTGTTGCTCTGCCCGGAGGTGTCGGAACTCTTGAGGAACTAACCGAAGCAATCACATTAAAACAACTGAGCCTTTTTGATGGCCCTATTATAATTCTAAATACTCTGGGATATTACAATTCGCTGCTCGAATTTCTTGAAAATATGATAAATAGTCAATTCCTGCGATTAGAACATAAGGGTATCTGGGAAATTGTAGATACTCCTGAAGAAGTTATTAATGCACTCGGAAATAAGAACCGCGGTAATGAAGAATGGCGGAAAATTGCAAAAATCTAATTTTCCGGAATCTTTGTCCCTATAAACATTATATCATCAACCTGCTGAAGATCGCCTTTCCAGTCAAGAATTTCCTTTTTAAGCCTGTCACGCTGCTCCTTTACCGGAAGATCCCATATCTCTGACAATAATTTCTTCACATTCCCCGACTTATACTTCTTTACTTTGGACGATCCGAATTGATCTGCATAACCATCAGAGCACATATAGATCATGTCGCCTGGCTGTATATCAACACTCTGGTTTGAGAAGTTCTTTTTACCTCCGATTGCTGTCATCCCGATGGGAAACCGGTCACCCTTATATACGAAAACTTCGCCTTTTCTTACAACATACAATGGGTTATAAGCTCCGGCAAAATCAAGTGAAAATTTCTTCCTGTCAAAAGCAATAAGAGTCATATCCATACCATCATTTATTGTCTCTTCATTTCGCTGCATCAGAGCTTTCAATACTTCACAATTGAGTTGATCGAGGATTGCAGATGGACGGGTTATACCATATTCCCTTACAACTTTGTTCAGTGAATTATGCCCGATAATTGACATAAATGCTCCGGGAACTCCATGTCCGGTACAGTCGCAAACAGCAATGAATTGATGGTCACCGTTATCGTACATCCAGTAAAAGTCACCACTCACGATGTCCTTAGGCATGAAAAGCACAAATGTATCATGAAATGTATCTTCACGGGGCAACATGGCACGCTGAATTCTCTCTGCATATCTTATACTCGCAGTTATGTCCCTGTTTTTCTCTTCAATCTCCATGCTCTTTTGTACAACCTCAGCTGTTCTTTCTTTAACCTTTTCCTCAAGAATTATCTTCTCTTTTACAAGATTTTGTTCCCTGACACGGATATACAATACAACTATAACAACAATAATCACCACCGAGATCAGAATGAACCACCAGGTCCGGTAAAAGGGAGGCATTATAATAAAACTGTATGTTACCGGTTTACTGTTCCAAACGCCATGGCTGTTTCTCGCAAGAACCATAAATGTATACTTTCCTGACGGCAGGGCTGAATATATTGCCCTGGTCTGATTTGTAACAGGTTGCCAGTCTTTATCTGCCCCCTCAAGTTTAACCTTATACTTAACAACATCCGGATTGGTTAAGCATATGCTGTAATAGTCAAATAATATGGAGCGTTCCCTGAAATTAAGCTTCATTCCTGCAACCATTTCACGGGGCTTATAGTTAACGCGTATTCCCATTATATGTGTCAGCGGTTCGAGACCATCAACCGAGGTGTTTTCAGGTCTGAGACGTGTTGCTCCGTTTGCAGTGCCAAACCATAAATCGCCTTCAGAACTTTGAAAAACAGCATTTGGTTTAGCCTCTATTCCTGTAAATCCATTTCGTTCGGTATAGGAAAAGATCTGCTTATTTCCAGGGAAGTATCTGTTCAGACCATTGTTTGTGCCTATGTAAATACTTCCGTCTTTACCGATAGTCAGAAGGTTTATATTATTTGAAAGCAGTCCGTCATTCCGGGTAAGGTTAAATATTATAGAATCATTTCTGAATCCTATTAATCCCTCGCCGGTTCCAATCCATAAAATGCCTTTCCCATCCATAACCATGGTCTTTGGAGCAACTTCCCGAATGGCGGAGACCGGTTTGAATTCTTTTTTAGATGCGTTGTACTTAATGAGTACAGGTTTGCCTCCCTTTGGTTCAGTTCCTATCCACATATCGCCGTTCGGATCGCAGTACAGGGAAGTTATTCCGAATATAGTAAGGCTATCCAACAGAGTATATCTCTTAAAATTCTGATCATTAATTGTACCGACTGCAACGCCTTCGTTTGTTCCTATCCAGAGATTATTCTGCCGGTCAATTTCAAGAGCTTTTACCTGCCCGTCTTTGTAAAGAATTGAATTAATATAAGGCTGAACTTCAAATTTGGAAGTCTTCATGTTATAAAGAATGACACCTCCTTCATTTGCTCCAATCCATAAATTTCCTTCCTTATCTGCTTTTAAGAACCTTATGTCTTCGTAAATTGAGTTTTTTGCATGATTAAAAATATCAGGTTTTTGGGCTGAGTTGGTATAATAATGTGAAATTCCGGCGTTTGTACCGAACCACATATCACCTTTCTTATCCTGGAATATTGCATTAACATTTGGATCAGGCAGTATCTCTTTCTCGTTTATTGTTACAAAAGCATCACCTTTAAATATGGTAAGTCCGTTATTCTGATCTGCAATAAGGATATTACCCTCCACATCTTCAATAATATCAAATATTTTGACAGCTTTTAATCCGTTAGCCGTATCAAACTTCTGAAGGTTGCCATGGTCAAAAACAGCAATTCCGGCTCCCCAGGTTCCAACCCACATCCTGCCTTTACTGTCCTCAGTCAGGCATGACACCCAGTTGGTTGGCACACCTGCTTTAGGGAGATCAATTACCTCCATCCTGCTTTCTGCCATAATATATTTATAGATACCTCCGTTATAGGTTCCGAACCAGATATTTCCTTCTTTGTCTTCCTTAAGACATGTTGATTGAAAATAAGTGGTCATATGTGGCATCCTGTATATTTCAAACTTTTTCTCCTCTGCATTATATCGCCTCAAACCAACGTCAGCAATACAGATAAATGACCTGTCACGGGTTACTGCAGCCCCAAATACCTGGTCGCTCAGGCCATCTTTCCCTTTGAATTGTTTTACTTTAATATGCTTAATGTTTTTTACAGGGAAGTCAGACTGAACAGCGCCGCTATATTGAGATGTAAACCAGATTTTATCTTTAATCTGGGCTATGCCCGTTATGTCGCCTGCTACCGTTAATGAATCAATGGCTATGCGTTCAAACTTACGGCCATCATATCTTGAGATGCCTCCGTTCAGATGACCGAACCATATAAAACCCAATGAATCTTCAATAATACACTTAACTCCGCCTGTGGCAAGACTATCACGGGAGGTGAAATTCTCAAATTTATTCCCATCGAAACGCGATAATCCATTGGCAGTTCCAAGCCAGATATAATCTTTTGAATCCTGCAGCAGGGTATAGACTTTCTGCTCGCTCAACCCCTGGTTGATACTGTAATTATCAAAAAAATATTTTTGCGCTTTTACCGGAAGAACTGCAACAGGCAAAAAAAGCACAAGCCAGATAAAATATTTTATCTGGCGTTTAATGGCTTGTATGACTGACATATATTCTTATTTTGCTATAAAGAAGAAAGTTCCCTCCGCATAGTCCATCCCTTGTATATTTCCAAATTTTGGTTTTTGCCCCTTATCAGTGATAACGGCAGCAGTCACTGACTTAACGATAGTTTCAATTGGGATGCATGCATTCTTATTATTTAATAATATGTTAGCGAAAGTTGATGTGAATTTAGAATTATCTGCTGCCAATTCACTGCCTGCAGAGGAGAATACCTGCGCTGATTTAGCACCTGCCACCAGCCTGTTATCGCAACTAGGAGCTGCGTTAGCAGTACGCATTGCAGTATAAAATCCTGGTCCTGATTCACATGCATCGGAAACTACAAGAGTATGAACAACTACATCACCATAGCCTTGTAACCCGGCTTTAAGAGCGTTTATGTTGAAATAGGTAAACTCGTCATCCCTCTTTGCATCAACAGGGATCCAGTAACCAATGTCGTTTATAAATTTACCATGACCGGCATACCATACCAATAAAGATTTAACCTGATTTTTCTTAACCTGGTCGCGAAGCTCAATATTAAAATATTTCTCCATCTCGGTCTTGGTCATGTCTTTCTTATGTATAACATTATGTATCTGGTAATTAGCAAGAGACCGCTGAATGTTGCTTACATCTTTTATTGGGCCATCAAGGCTGGCAAAATTTTCATAACTTGAGTTTTCAATAAATACTACCCATGTTCTTCCCATAGGGTTGTTGGCTACAATTTCTGCACCGTCTCTGTTAAACCTGAACTCCGATTCCTGACGATTTCCGTAAATATCCTCGGCAATAATAGTAAACCTGGCCAGGTTTGACACATCCAGGTTGGCAGTAAATGCAGGATTCAATGAATTAGGGTCGTAACTTGCAGTAACATTACCGATAGTTATTGACTTAATCTTACTGTCATCAGTAATCCTTCCCTGAATAGCAATATTAGGTGTAGACGTATCAAGAAATACCTGACCGTCATCAGTTGAATAAGGGGCTATAATGCTGATCTTTGGCGGGATTATTTCGGTACGTTTAAGTGAATAGCTCAGTACCTTTTCGTTATCATAATCATCCTTTGCAGTTAGTGTAATTTTGTTAATGCCGCTAACTGTGACATTCGCTATAAAGTCATATTCCCCGTTTTTCTCTGCAGTAATAACAGCTTCGTTGTTTATCATGAAGCTTTTTAGCTTGCTTTTTTCCTTAATCTTGCCTGAGATAAGAACTGTTGTCAGGTCGCCTTTGATTTCGAGAGTATCTATTACAGGAAGGGGATTTAAAATTGCTATTTCCGGAGGCACTGTTTCTCTGTTCAGTTCATAAAGTCTTATCTGAGCATCTTTCAACATTTTACGGGCCTTCATATCGAACTCTGAGAGTAAGGTAATCTTATTATAGTCTGCCATTGCTTTGTCAAAATTCATAATTTCTTCATACGATTTTGCTCTGGCAAAATAACCATCCGGGTCATCCTTTTTAAGTGAAATATATTTTGATAAATCGTTAATCGCATTTGGATGCTGGTTAAATTCCTGGTAGCAGATTCCCCTTGCAAAATAAAATGACGGATTTGCAGGATCGATCATGATATTTTTTGATATGTCATTAATTGCATTGGGGTAATCAAGGTTTTTCTTATATACTTTACTTCTCATCAGATAGGCGAGAGTATTGCGGTCATTGTTTTTAATTACCTCATTGCACTGGTTCATTGCTTCCTGAGCGTTAGTGGGAATGAGCAGCTCAGCAAGCTCAAGTCGTGGTTCAACAAGTTTCTTATCTTTTGAAATAGATTTTTCCAACTCTTTTTTTGCAAGGACGTCGTTACCGAGTTTTCTGTAAATTACACCACGGTAATAATAATCCATAGGCGTATCCTTTATTATTATTGCAGTATCTGAAACCTTAAGAGCCTGATTATACTTTTCGAGACCAAGAAGGGTAACTACTTTCTCAGGATAAATTTTAGAGTTTCGTTTATCAATGTTAGAGGCATGGTTAAGAATTTTCAAAGCTTCTTCAAATTTGCCGGTTTTATTCGCGATCACACCCATGCTGATAATTGCATCCACATTTTTCGCGTCAAAAACTAAAACCTTTTCATAATCTGCTTTGGCCTCATCATATTTTAACAGTTTCTCATAAGCCTGCCCTCGTGCATAGTAATAATCCGTATTGGATGGATCGAGACCTATTGCGCTGGTATATTGTACTATAGCGTCCTCATACTTCATTCCATCAAAAAACTCAGAACCTGCTTTAAAATACTTTCTGGCATTCTGCCCGAAAGTAGATACCGATACGAGGGCGATAATGATTGCCATTAAAAATATTTGCTTTTTCATACCTCTTGAGTTAAGTTTATTACCCTGACAAACTATCAAATTTATAACTTTTTTTTAATTTTCAAAATTCCGATGGGCCTGACTTTCAACTTTTAAATAAATTTCAAGTGAACTTCCACTGAACTTTGTAACGGATAATAGCGTGCCATTTATTACCGGGGCTATTATCCCATCTTTAAAATAATTTACACCTTTAAAAATCCTCGCCTCATCCCACAACCCATTTGAAATGAATTGTGTAAGGACTTTTGCACCTCCTTCAATAAAGAGTGACTGAATACCTGCCAGATGAAGATATTCAATTATTTGTTCTGAAGCAGGTTTTTCACTGGTTAGTTTAACTTTTACCGCCCCGGGGAAGTTCGAATCCATATTATTTGTAAAAAGAATAACTGTGTTATCTTTCTCATTTGCTGTTAATCGGTTGTCAATAATACCTGAACTGCTAAGGATTATTCGTATAGGATTATTTCCCTTCCACTCTCTCACATTAAGTTTTGGATTATCAGCTCTGACAGTCCCGGCACCAACCAGGATAGCCTGTTCAGATGCTCTCCATTTATGCACCAGGATCCTTTCCGGCTTTCCTGATATCCAGTTAGGTACGGGTTCAAATTTTGCCGGTCGCACAATATCAAGGTATCCGTCAGCACTCTGCGCCCATTTCAATGTTATGTATGGCCGCTTTTTCTCATTGAATGTAAAAAACCTCCTGTTAAGTCTCCTGCATTCATTCTCACTTATTCCGACAATAACTTCACAGCCGGCAGACCTTAGTTTAGCCACTCCCCTTCCTGATACTTTATCGCTCGTATCAAGTGTGCCAACCACTACCCTTGGTATTGAATTAGATATTATGAAATCTGCGCATGGGGGTGTTTTCCCGAAATGAGAACAGGGCTCAAGGTTTACGTAAAGTGTTGATTGTTTTAATTTATCTTTAGACAGAACCGAGTTTATGGCATTTACTTCCGCATGCGGACCCCCTGCTCTAAGATGATAGCCCTCACCAATGATTTTTCCATCATGCACAATAACCGAACCTACAAGAGGGTTAGGATAAGTCATTCCTTCAGCCTTTGCAGCCAGCTCCAGACATCTTCTTATGAATTTATTGTCGTCACTTTCTTTCATTTCGCTGAAAACACTAAATTTGACTTATGGGGGTTAATATACAAACAATAAAAGATATCAGGTTATATCTTGCTAAGGAACTTGATGAAATCTACCAGGTACAGGAGTTAAGCGCTCTTTCCAATATTATTATCAAGACTGTTACCGGAGTTACAAGGTTGCATCAGTTGCAAAATTCAGAGCAGGTGGTTACAAGTGAACAAACTGAAAAAATAATAGAAATCTGCAATGAACTTAAAAAAGGAAGACCGGTTCAATATATTCTGGGAGAAACTGAATTTTATGATTGTATAATCAAATTAAACAATGCAACACTTATTCCACGTCCCGAAACAGAAGAGCTTGTTCATCTCATTATAAACGAAAACAAAGGTTTTCAGGGTGAAATTATTGATTTTGGAACAGGCTCAGGGTGTATTGCAATTGCACTGGCAGCAAATATTCCGCGATCAATAATCAACGGTATTGATATCTCAGAAGAAGCGCTCACTATCGCGAGGGATAATGCTCATCTGAACAAAGTAAATGTTCGGTTTATAACAGGTGATATTTTCAATTTTAATTATACTACTATCGGCCGGGCCGGGATTATTGTAAGTAACCCGCCATACGTACGTAATTCTGAAAAGCTTTTAATGAGTAAAAATGTTCTGGGATTTGAGCCACATCTGGCCTTGTTTGTGGATGATTCCGAGCCACTTGTTTATTATAAGGCAATCTTAAACATAGCAGAGAAGATTTTGATACCCGGAGGCAGATTGTATTTTGAAATAAATGAGGCTATGGGTAGTGAGATGGTTAAATTATTAAGTTCTTTTGAATATTCTGATATACACTTAATAGCAGATATAAACAGCAGGGACCGGATTATTAAAGGTACAAAGCATGTCTGAAAACGAACTTTACAAAACAGCTCTGAACAAAGCTATGGCTCAGTGTTCAAAGAGGGAATATTGTTGTAATGATATGCGCGCTAAACTGGAATTATGGGGCGTTGGGAATAACGATTCTGAAAGGATAGTCAGCATTCTTATTAAAGAAAATTTTATCAATGAGTCACGTTTTGCCACAGCTTTTGTCAGAGATAAATTCAATTTCAATAAATGGGGGAAAATAAAGATAGCTTCATTTCTGAAAATTAAGAAAATACCATCCGACATAATAAGATCAGCCCTTGATACTATTGATCCTTCAGCTTATACAAAAGTACTCAGGGAGTTAATGGCTGTACACCGTAGAAATGTAAAAGCTAAAAACAAGTATGACCTTAAAGGTAAACTATTGAGGTATGGCCAGTCGAAAGGATTTGAAAGCAATCTGTTATATGATTTGCTGAATGATATTGAAGATTGACTATGTTTTGCGATGTTCACCCCCTTTGCATTCCCCTCAATTACACCCGAAGCACAGCTCCGGAAACAATGTTCAGAATATAAGGCCAGAATGCAATCAGAAAAAGCACTGCCGATCCAACAGAATCAATAATAATCAATTGTTTACGGGTTGATTGATACCTTATATAGAATATTGAAAAAACCACTCTTAAAATTAACTGGGATACAAAAAAAAGGAATACCCTCATCCCATAAATATTCCACTGGTATGCTTCATTTATTCTTCCTCTGACAATCAGAGAAAAACTATGCGATAATCCACAGGATATACATGGTTCACCGGTTAATTTTTCATGCAAACAGGCAACAGGATAGTTGTCTTTCACCGGAGAAAAAATTCCGGAGTAAGCTATTATCAGCAAAATCACTCCGGCAAAGAATATATTTATAATAAGGTAAGGTTCCTTTCCCGGACTTACCTTTGGTGTATTGTCTGTTGAATTATTTTTTCTTAGGAATGCTGTCATTCTTCTTAGTGTTTCCACTTTCGAGATCTTCAAGTTTCTTTTCCTGGTCTTTTTTATCTGAACTGGTGTTTATCTCCACCTTATCACCATTGCTCTCTACTTTTATAGAGATATTCGCGTCTTCAATGTCTTTAACAACATTATCCTGAACATCATTAATAATATTATTGAGATGATTTGGCCACATGTCAGCTTTTTGCGCAATTTTAGTAGCAACAAATACCTGGGAAATTGAAATCATCGAAGCAATTATGCCGATTATAAGACTGGCTACCAATACACCGCGAGGTGAATTATTTTTCGAAGCCTGAGAAAGTCCGACTGATGCCAGAATAATAGCAATTATACCGGGTATAATCGCAATCAGACCCACACAGGGGATAACTGCCAGAACAAAAGTAATTATTGCTGTAATCAGAGCAGCAATTCCCAGACTTTGTCCTGTGTTGTTTTTTACCTCTTCCATGTTATTTAATTTATTTATTATTATTCAGTCCTGGTGAGGATGTTAACCATATCCTGCTCTAAAGACGTTACCGGATTCTCAATGATGCGTCCGGCTTCAATATTATTTTTATAAATTATAAAAGTCGGTACCCGTTGTATGTTCAGACTAACATATTCCCCAACCGGCGACAACTTGGCATTATCAACTCCGATAAATGTTACTTTAGTTGCAGGAAATTTCCAGACATCGAGAACCCGCATAAAACGGGGCACCTCTCTCCTGCTGTCGGGACACCAGGTTCCCATCACAATCTTTATGGAAAGATTATCCTTATTTATGTCAAGTAACCTATTGATTGACTCAGAGTTAACCTGATAATCATCGAAGCTCTTAATATACCATGCGGAATAGGGTTCGTGAGTAAGCTGAACTGGGTTAAAATAACCCAGAAGCCATGTTTTCTGTTCAGAGAAATCTGTTTCCTCAGGGGAAGCAGCAATCGCTGCAACTGCAACTGGATTTGGGCTCTGACTTTTCTCAGCAACCGGTTTCGTTGTTTTACATGAGTAAAAACAAATAACGAGTGAAAGGAACAAAAAGGTAATACTTTTCATATTCTGATTATTACTTGGATACAAATTAAGAGGATTTTTTCAATGCATACAACTAATTATCCGGAATATCCTTTCAACAGGAATTTGGACTTAATTATCAGATTTTTTTATCCGGCTGGTATAATACATTGATATGCCAATTGAAATGACAGCAAGAAACAGCAAAGCCAAAACCCTGTATATTAATTCAATCCTTGCCAGACCAAAAATAAAAAGATAAAAGGCTGCACATATCAGGGTTCCCAGGGCCATGTATCTGTATTTTATATTTTTAAGTATGAGGCTGATTATGAAATAAACCAGGGCCGCTATTGCCCAGGAAAGAGTTATAAAATGTTTAGGAACTGCCAGGACAAGGGCAAATAAAACCATAAAAAAACCTTCGGCCATGTATAGATTTCTTATAAGGTCGGTTTTAATCTGCAATCTTGATCTCTTCCAGTTAATAATTCTTGCAGAGATGAGTGGAACAAGTGCAAAGGAAAAACTAACTCCAGTGATATATTTTGATGATAAAATATAAACAAGCAGAATGGCTAAAAAAAGGAGGCTATTCATAACAACTATCAATCTGTTGCGAAACCAGAGCGCCATAGAAACCACTACCAGGCTCTGAACAGAAAGAAGCAGATAGACCTGTGGCATTCCAAAGAGTCCGTAAAGGGCAATACTCATCGCCATAAAACCATAAAGTGCATAGAACGCGGAGGCAAAATTCCAACCGGATCTTAAATGCAAAACTATTGACCACGACAGACAACAAACAGTTATGATGGAAAAAAGAGTTACATAATTTTTACTAAAGAACCCTAAAACAATAAAAACCAGAAGAAGAGTAAAAAGTATTCCATTTACGAATGTCATTCCAATCAGAAAATCATCAGAAGACCCATCTTCTTTTCTTAGCAATAATGTAAAAGAAAAACCGGCACCGATTCCAAAGAGAAATATCACTCCGGAGTGATTATCTGCAATCAGTTGCGAGGGATGTCCCATAACAGGATTTCCTAAAAGCCAGAGAAGCAATGAACTGTAAGTAAGAATAATTACAAGAACAAGCAACGAATTCCAGTTAAAACGGTAATAATAATAAATTGATCCATAAGCTGTTGCTACTACTAGTGGAAGCATTACAAATGTTGTATCGCTTACAACGGCAGTTGTAAGCGCAAAGATTAAAGATAATGTAGCAAATGCCTGCGATTTATCGCGGATTGCAATATATACCTGCAATGCAACAAGCAACAATAAAATTATGACCGATATTGATTTATTCGAAAGTGCCTGAGACGCTGAGAAAAAATGCAACCTCAGAGTTACATAAAACAGGATTATCTGTGCATTTATCTTAAAAATAAAGGAGAGGTGTTCATTTAATTTCTTCAGGTGACCTGCCAGAAAAAAAATTGAGGCAGCTGAAATATAACCAACAAGTATTGATAAAAAGAGGTTCCCGGTATTCATCAGATACTGGGTCAAAAAGATTATCCCGAAAAGCAATACTATATTGCCTAACCAGGCCAGCCCAAAACGCCCTATCAGGGTTTCAAGTCCCGTGTCATCTTCAGATAATGTATCGCTTAGAGAATGAGTTTCTGTTAACGTAACCTGCACCTCAGGCCTACCGTTATCTTTATTTTCGCCATTAACCATTTCTGATTCCAGCATGGCAAGACGAGTTTCCAATGAGTTCAGACGCCTCTCAATTTTTTCCATTTCCTGTTCATGATCCGCCATTGCAAAATATTTTTACATTGGAAAAACTCACTAAAACAGTTCCCGGAATTTGAAGGTCCGGCTATCACTCACAAATTATTCTTCAGGTTCTACCATTTTCCACGGAGGTAACAACCATAACAGAAATGCAAGAATTCCAAATGGGAGTATGATCCAGAAGGCTGCCATCAATGTTCCATCTAGACCAATCAGTCCAACTTTGAAACTTGTAAACCCGGCGAAACTTTTTGAGAATAACTGACCACCTATCACTACATTCCATCTCATTGAATAAACTCCAACAAGAACAAGTAATCCGATGATGAAATATATTGTTTTCTTAAGTCTGATCTGATGTTTGTAGAACTGCAGAAAGGCAAGCGTTATCAGGGGAATAATAGTACCGATCAAACCCTGACTAACAAACAGAGTAAGGTATAATTTACTGGAAACCAGTAATTTAATAATTTCGAATGATTCTTCTGCTTCATATATCCTCTGTATCTGATCGAGACCTTCAAGGGTAAAATCAAGAATAAGCACAAAGAAGAGGAACTTTCCGATTGAATCGAGAACATTCACCTCAATTGCTTTCTTCCTGAACCATGATATGACCATATAGATCAACATTACCATTGAAATCCCTGATACCATTGCGGAAAAAAGGAAAATTATAGGCATCAATGGGGTTGACCACCATGGATTAGCTTTAATAGAACCAAATATAAACCCGACATAACCATGTAATATGAAAGCAGAGGGGATACCCACAACTGTAATAATATAACCGAGCTTTCTGTCCCATTTAAGGGTTCTTGGAGAAATGTCGTTTACCCCGAGAGTAAGTATTTTATAAACATACTTCATCACTCCTTTTTTCTCATTTGCCCATACAACCATGCTATGCCTGTAGTCAAACCAGATCTCCAATAAAAGCACAACCATCAGATACCACAGGTAAACAAAGCCAAAGATGGCCATTGCTGATGATGAATGTGGTGTTATCATAATTTCATAGGCTCGCTGCGGTTGTGAGAGATGACTTATTAATGGCAAAGTTGCAACCAGAAGAAATGAAAGCGCAGTAAGAAGCGCTATCTGGTATGTGGGCTTAAGTATTTTAACCTTGAAAACCCGTTCAAGAGATGCCAGGATAAATGCCCCGGCTACGAGCCCGGTAATAAAAGGATAAACAACAATCAGAATTCCCCATTGAAGGTCAATTTCATTCGGGAAAATATAACCCTGTGAATGGGCTAATATATCGTACAGGTGCTGGTAGTGTGGATTCATCTTATCTTACCTCCGAACTTAATGCATTGTAATATAATTTCGCGCCCGTATTCAGATTTGGCCTGAGAACCTGCGTCGTATGTTCCTTCAGAAATTTAACCAGGTCGCTGTTCTTATCCCTAAGGTTTCCGTACATTCTTGCGCCGGTAGGACAGGTTTCCATACATGCAGGAGCAAGATTCTTCTTCAGCCTGTGATAGCAGAGAGTGCATTTATTGGCAACCTTCTTTACCGGATGGATAAACCTGCAGCCATAGGGGCATGCCTGTACACAATACCTGCAACCAATACAATACTTTTCATCTATAAGTACAACACCCTCAGGACTATCGTAGGTAGCGCCTACAGGGCATACCTGGATACAGGGTGATTTAGAACAGTGATTGCACATCTTGGGAACAAAGAAGGATTTAAAGATATCCTCATCCGGAACAGTCTGTTTAAAACCATCAATTCCTCCATTTGGTGAAACAATATCAACCGATCCGTCATTTTTAACCGTATACTGTTCTACCCAGGTGCGGAAGAAAAATGGTTCAACAGGAACATCGTTTTCCTTTTTACAGGCTTTGGCACAATTACCACATCCTATGCATTTCTGGATATCTATTACAATACCATACCAGGGCAGGGTTTCATCTTTAGGTTCAGCGCCATAGAGTAAAACCTGAGACGACTTAAGCCAGCTGAATCCAATTGCAGCACCTGCAAGAGTTGCTGCCGATTTTATGAATTTTCTTCTGGAGGATTTTACTTTTTCATTTCCCATGGCTGATGAGGATTATGACATTCGTTGCAATTTTTCCCAACATTATGCTTATTAAGGTCTATTTGGAATATAGCGGATTTTGGTTTTGCAGCATTCAAGGCATGGCACGATCCGCAGAATTCCCTTCCGGAAGGCTTAAATATATCAGCAGCTTCACTGCTGAGAACATGCTTTTCACCGGGCCCATGACATACTTCACAGTGGATATCACTATGGACATCCTTTGCTTTTAGATCTTCAATATCCTGATGACAATCAAAACAAGCCTGTTGTCCGGCATAGTGAATTTCAGGATTCGCATTATCAATTAATGAAGCAGCCCTGTAATGACCATATTTACCAAATGTATCCGGTACAAGAAAATGCCTTGCAACCAGAAATAGCGAGATAAATATTGCGAACGCAATTACAAGCCTGGGTATCTGCGGAGGAATATAGAATTTCATCTATTTATTAGGGTTTAGTTCAAAAGTGTAAAACAGAAGAAACCTAAATTAATAAAATACAGGGAATGAATTTTTGAAATATGATAAATATAACCATGCTAAACTCCTTATATATAATGAGTTTAAATAACTTTTATATTTATTTTCCGGGTAAAACATACAGGAACCGCACCTAATGAAAGGCGCAGGCGTTACTTCAGTCTATTAACTGATTTCCAATAATATCTCCAGAATCTGTTTCGCTGCTTTTGAAACTGATGTCCCCGGGCCAAATATAGCTGCAACACCTGCATCGTAGAGATACTGATAATCCTGCGCGGGAATAACCCCGCCGGCAATTACAAGAATATCTTCTCTGCCGAGCCGTTTCAACTCAGCAATGACCTGAGGAACAAGTGTTTTGTGACCTGCAGCAAGACTTGAAACACCCAATATATGGACATCATTCTCAACTGCCTGTTTGGCAGCTTCAGCAGGGGTCTGGAAAAGAGGCCCGATATCTACATCAAAGCCTATGTCGGCATACCCTGTTGATACAACTTTTGCGCCGCGATCATGTCCATCCTGGCCCATCTTCGCGATCATAATCCGGGGCTGACGGCCCTCTTTTTCAGCAAACCTGGCAACTAGCGCCCTGGCTTCTTTAAAGTCATCGTCTGACTTGTATTCTGATGAATAAACACCTGATATAGTCCGTATCACAGCTTTGTACCTCCCGACAATTTTTTCACAAGCAAAGGATATTTCGCCTAAACTTGCACGTTTAGCTGCAGCTTCCACTGCTAGTTCCAGAAGATTACCTTCTCCTGTCTGAACACATTTTGTTATAGCTTCGAGTGCCATCTGGCATTCTTTTTCATTTCTTTCGGCACGGAGTTTAGCTAGTCTTATTATCTGCGATTCGCGAACAGCTGAATTATCAACTTCCAGTGTATCAAGCGGATCCTCTTTTTCTAGTCTGTATTTGTTTGTCCCTACAATGGTCTGAACACCCGAATCGATTCTGGCCTGGGTCCTTGCCGCAGCCTCTTCGATCCTCATTTTCGGAACACCGGTCTCCACGGCTTTTGACATTCCGCCAAGACTCTCGACCTCCATTATATGCTCCCAGGCACGTTGGGCAATTTCATGAGTAAGAGATTCAACATAATATGATCCTGCCCACGGATCTATTGCCCTGCAGATCTGTGTTTCTTCCTGAATATAAATCTGTGTATTCCTGGCTATCCTTGCGGAGAAATCAGTTGGCAGCGCCATCGCCTCATCAAGAGCATTTGTATGCAGGCTCTGAGTATGACCTAATGCTGCAGCCATCGCTTCGATACAGGTCCTTCCGACGTTATTGTAAGGATCCTGTTCGGTCAGGCTCCATCCTGATGTCTGACAGTGAGTTCTTAGTGCTAGAGATTTTGGATTCTTCGGATTGAATTCACTGACAATTTTAGACCAGAGCATACGGGCAGCCCTCATCTTGGCAATCTCCATAAAATGATTCATACCTATTGCCCAGAAGAAAGATAAACGTGGCGCAAAAGCATCGATATCCAATCCTGCCTTAACGCCTGTTCTGAGATATTCAAGTCCGTCAGCCAGTGTATAAGCAAGTTCAATATCGCACGTTGCACCAGCCTCCTGCATATGATATCCTGAAATACTTATTGAATTGAATTTTGGCATTTTAGCAGAAGTAAACCTGAAGATATCCGCTATGATCTTCATTGAGAATTCAGGAGGATATATATAGGTATTCCTGACCATGAACTCTTTAAGGATATCATTCTGAATGGTTCCGTTCAATTCCTCAAGTTTTGCCCCTTGTTCAAGTGCGGTGACTATATAAAATGCCATTATAGGCAAAACGGCCCCGTTCATAGTCATCGATACAGACATTTTGTTCAGGGGAATACTGTCAAATAGCAATTTCATATCAAGAATTGAGTCGATAGCTACCCCAGCTTTTCCAACATCTCCTGTAACCCGCTCATGATCTGAATCATAGCCTCTGTGTGTAGCAAGGTCAAAAGCCACCGACAAACCTTTCTGACCGGCAGCAAGATTTCGCCTGTAAAAAGCATTTGACTCTTCAGCAGTAGAAAATCCTGCATATTGTCTGATGGTCCATGGCAGCATAGCATACATCCCGGAATAAGGGCCACGTAAAAAAGGAGCCAGACCTGCAGCATAATTGAGATGCTCCATTCCTTTAAGATCCTCCCTGGTATAAACGCTCTTTATCGGGATCATTTCCGGTGTAACCCAGTCTTGTTTTATACCTTTCTCCTTTTCCCATTCCCGGTGATTTGTTTTGCCGGCTGGAAGCTCTTTAAGGTCACTATATCTGTATTTTGGTCTCATAATCTTTCTTTTGTGCAAATCACATTTTAATCCCGAGTCTGGTGTTAAAATAACTTAGTGTTTCAGGAACATTTGACCTATTATGAATAAAAAGTTCGAGTCCCTTTGATTTCAGTTCATCAGCAGATGAAGGATTACCTGCAATTACCACGATTGCCTTATCTTTCAACCCTTTATAGATCTGTGGGGCGAACTGATTATATTCCTCATCTGAACTGCATATCACAACAATATCGGCTTTTGCCTCAAGTGCTGATATTACTCCATCCTCAACAGAATCAAAACCTGTATTATCAATAATCTGATAACCTGCACAACCAAAGAAACCGGCAGAAAACTGCGATCTGGCTTTTCGCATTGCAGGGTTACCTATTGGAAGAAGAAAAACCACTGGTCGTCCGGGTGCCTTGTCCACTGCAATTCTCAGCCTGTCATATTCCTCTGAGCCTCTGAAAATCTTAATGGGATCCACATCCATTTCGTGTTCAGCCGGTTTATTGCTGAATAATTTTCCGGTATCGACAGATGCTGATAGTGATTCTCCCAGATTCGGATACTGATTTGTTCCAAGAAGTATAGTTTTCCGTGTAGCAGCATCATTCTTGCGTTTAGCTGCTGACCCTGATAGTTTTTTCTGGATAAATCCTGATTTCAGGGCAGCAAGATAACCACCATGATCTTCAATTTCGAGGAAAAGTTTCCAGGAGTTTTCAGCAATCAGATTTGTTAGATTTTCAATATAATATGAACCCGCGGCCGGATCAGCAACCTTATCGAAATAGGCTTCTTCTTTAAGTATGAGTTGTTGGTTACGGGCAATCCTCTCTGAAAATTCATCAGGTTGTCTGAAAACAATATCAAAAGGCTCAACTGTGAGGGAATCTGTTCCGCCAAGAGCTGCCGACATTGCTTCCGTCTGCGTTCTGAGCATATTTACATAAGGATCGTACACTGTTTTGTTCCATTCACTTGTAACACAATGAATATCCATTTTCATGTTTTCACTTTCGGCCTTTTGATAGCCTTTTTGTATAACGGACCATAGCAGACGCGCAGCTCTTAACTTTGCGATCTCCGGGAAATAATTTGACCCTGTTCCAAAGCTGAAGCGTATTTTTGATGCTGCGATATCAGCATTTAAACCTCTGTCAGTAAGCTGAGTAAGGTATTCATTACCCATGGAGATTCCGAACCCAAGTTCCTGTACAATATCTGCCCCGGCATTATTAAAGTTGGATGCCTTAAGGTGAATTGTGCGAAGATTTGGAAAAACCGATGACGATCTGGTAAGTGATGCGAGGTAGTCGAAGCCTGATTCAATATCTATACAAAGTGTTCCATTTACAGTAAGACGACCGATCGGATCGGCTTCAATCGCGCCATGTATGTCCTGTGGATTCAACCCTCTTCCGGAAGATATTTTTATTAAATATTCAAGTATCTCCTTTGCTTTCCCGTTACATATGAAATTAACTTCAATTATTTCTATGTGGATATCCTTAAGAAGAAGATTAAAATTACTCTCATTGACTGATTCAGGATCTGTAAGTATAAATCCAAGCGAATCAATACCTTTCATTAATATTGTCAGCGCTTTCTTATTCGCGTCACGGTAATCTGACACTTCAATATTCTGCCTTACTAACCAATTATTATTCCTTATTCTGGTTCCTCTTAAATATGGAAATTCCCCTGGCAGGGTATTGATATACATAAGATTTTCAATGTCTTCAGTCCGGTAAAATGGTTTTACATCAAACCCCTCATTTGTTTTCCATACCAGCTTCTTATTGAAATCAGCTCCTTTCAGGTCAGTATGGATTTTATCCATCCATTCACTGGTAGTCACAGGTGGAAACTTTTTAAATAATTTTTTCTTTTTTACCATTATTTAACCCATTGAAAATTTTGATACAAATAAAACTAATTACCCTCCATAGTTTTTATGAATTTTATCATGTAAAACCATATGAGTATCAGCATTCAATAATATACCTTTCTTAAATACAAAACTGCCGGTAGTTTCAGTTACTGTTTTCCGGCAAACTCCATCAGATATGAGTTTATGAATGGGTTGAGGTCACCGTCGAGTACCGCCTGCACGTTACCACTCTCATGGTTAGTCCTGTGATCTTTAATCATTTTATACGGATGAAGCACATATGATCTGATCTGTGAGCCCCATTCTATTTTTTTCTTTTCACCCTCAATTTTTGCCTGTTCTTCCTGCTGTTTTCTCAGTTCAAGTTCATAAAGTTGTGACTTAAGGATCCTCATAGCATTCTCTTTATTGTTTAGCTGTGAGCGGGTCTCCTGGTTTTCGATAACTAATCCTGAAGGAGCGTGTCTTAACCTTACTGCTGTCTCTACTTTATTTACATTCTGGCCTCCTGCCCCACTTGAGCGGAAGGTATCCCATGTTATATCGGCAGGATTAATTTCAATTTCAATATTATTATCAACAAGAGGGGAAATAAAAACTGAAGCAAATGTTGTCTGGCGTTTTCCCTGCGCATTGAAGGGAGAGATCCTGACCAGACGGTGGACTCCATTCTCACTCTTCAGATATCCATAGGCCCGTTCACCTTCAATCTCCAGCGTAACTGTCTTAATGCCAACCTCGTCACCGGGTTGATAATCAAGTTCTTTTACTTTATAGTTGTTTCTTTCTGCCCACCGGAGATACATTCTCATGAGCATGGCTGCCCAATCATTGCTTTCGGTACCGCCAGCGCCTGAGTTAATTTTCAGGATTGCACCAAGCTGATCTTCCTCTTTCTGCAACATATTCCGGACCTCCAGGTCCTCAGTCATTGACAAACAATTACTATACTGTTTATCAATATCTTCTTCAGTTGCTTCACCATCCCTGTAAAAATCGTTGATCACTACCAGATCGTCGAGTGCGGTGTTAATCTTTTCAAAATCTGTAATCCAGGATTTTAACCGGGCAATTCCCTTCAGAAGCTCTTCGGCTTTTTTTGGATCATTCCATAAGCCTGGTTGCTGTGACAAGCTTTCCTTTTCTGCAATTACTTCAAGTTTTCCTTCGATGTCAAAGGTACCTCCTTAACGCGTCGCGGCGTCCCGATAAAGCCTTTATCTGTTCGTTAGTTATCATTACTATAGTTTTGCACAAATTTACTCTTTTCTGACACAACATGGGAAGTTATGACTGAGAAGTTAGTACACTTTGCGTAACTGACAGGATTTTATTACTTTTCGTGCCCGTTGGAAACAGGAGAACCCAAAAAATGATAAAACTGATAATATATCTCAGACCCTTTGCCAGATATTTCCTGATTGGCTGGGCGGTAATAATAATTTTTGTGTCATCACTGCCAAATATACCCACATTAAAGATCCATACTGCAAAATCTGAATTCAGACTTGACTATCTGATGCATTTTTGCGAATATGGGTTATTGGCATTTATAGCATTCCTTTCATTTGTGGGAAAGGAGTTTAATCTGAAGTATAAAAAACTCTTATTGATCACCCTGACACTGATTGTGTTTGCAATACTTGATGAGTTTCATCAGAAGCTTATTCCCGGAAGATCTTATAACATAAGGGATATAATGAGTAATGTTACGGGGATCCTTGCGGCAGCTCTTTTCTCTATTGTTATCTTCAGAAAGATAGGAAAACGAATCTCTCTGATTTAAACATTATCAGGCATATTTATTTATTGCGAGTGCATTGCAATTAATAAAATGTTTCTGTAATGTCCGAGGAGATTCCTCATTCCGATTCTCTATACAATTTTGCACACCAGGTATTCTGACAATAATACAAGTATCAGATAATGTTTGACTTGTGAAATGTTGTTGTTAGTAGTCGATATAAAAATATGCACATCAAACAATATGGCATTATTTACAAAGACTGTAACGACTTATGGAGATCCCTCACTGGCGTTCGGGATGATAGGCCGTAGGCCTTAAATATGGTAACATCATACTTTGCCCGATGTTAGAACTACCACAATAATATCAAGCACCGTATTGGGCGAAATCAACCTTCGAGGGGTTCCATCAATAAACCTTGTAGCCGGAAAAAGAACCTGTGCCAGATTCCTTTGCGGCACCTGTATTAAATAACACTTTTACTTTATCCAGGGCAATAAGTTTTATTGTTATAGACCTTGTTAAAGATGATCCACCATTAATATCAGTATTTAAAGTTTCATAGATCGAACCATTCAAATACAATTTCAATTCTCTTGAACCAAAAGTACCAGTGGCATTATATCCAATTATAAAAGTATAAATTCCTGGTACAGGAGCTGTGAAAATTCCTGTTTTCTCGTCAAATCCCGAGCCATCATTGTAAATAATTTCCGGTGTAATAAAATCATAGTCTGTGGAAGCCGTGAGTCCAGTTTCGGACGTTATTTTCTTTGCCCTGAATGCTATCAACGTACCGATTGTCACACTATTGCCCCCGGTTATTGAAAGCAACTTACTTGATTCTGAATATGCTAATTGCTGATTATCTGTATTATCCATGTATTTGGTAAGATCTACTCCTACTGAAGAAGCATTTTTATCTATTGTAAGCTGATTGCCGGTTAAATGAATATCCTGAATAGCTGCAGTTTTTAGTGCAGAAAGATCAGCGCCGGCGCCATTTGAGATACCGAGTAATCCAGTTGTATTATTATAGGCAAGGTCTTATTTAAACGGGGCGAGATCAATTGCCGTCGCTGAAGCATTCTTGGTTATTTTCAGTTTGTTGTTGACATCGAGCACCAAATCCTGTAGCTGATTAGTCAGTCCAACTTTATTCCCATTGGAAATTGAAAGAGTATCACCAATATATGAGAGATACTGATTATCAGTTGCAGGATCACCCGATTCACCTTTAGGGCCAGGGTCGCCTTTCGGTCCTGCAGGTCCGGGCTCAAGCGATTTCTGGGCATAGAGTGCATAAGGTACTGCAAGAAACTGCATTGTCCCCATGTCGATAAAATCATTTTCAAATTTCACTTCTACCTTGAGAAAATGATTAGCCTTACTCCAGTCAATCTGCGAAAAGCTGTTATAAATACCTCCTGTGGCTGTACCTTTTCCTATCACGAGTGAAAAAACTCCGTATTTCGAAGTTGTAACATGCGAATACAGTTCCTGATAAACCATGGTGCCAAGAGGAGTCTCTTTAATGATTGAAAATTTCACATCAATATCCTTGCTGGTCAGCTCTTTACCGAAATTGTCTCTTGCTACCGCCTGATAATTAATCCCATATGGAACATTATCCTGTGCAAAGCTGCCCAGGGAGACAGTTGTGAGAACAAAAGCTAAAAGCCAGATCTTCAGGTTTTTTACAGACATGATTTCCCGGATTACATTTTATCAATTTTAAATGTTCTGTTAATTAACCCATCTTCGCTGACGATCCTTATAATATAAAGACCTTTGTTTAACTTGTCAGCAGGGTATTGCCGGATTTCCCAGAACGGATCAGAATAAGTTATCTTTTCGGTTCTGACAAGGGTTCCTGAAATATTAAAAATCTCTATTCTGAATTTTCGTGAGACATTGCCAAATAATTCAACATTAATAAAGTCAGTTACAGGATTAGGATATACGTTTACACCATTACCTGAAGGGGGGATCACATTTAACAATATCATTTTTGGCTGCTGAAAGCCCTGGGTTAAAACAAGATCAGCAGTATTAAATATCTCAACTGCAGATTCTCCAATTGTCTGTGAATATTCTAATGTTCCGGTTCCTGTTACTCCCGCGGCACACACAAGCACCTGATGTGACAACACCTGAGAAAACAGGTTTGAACCTGATCCCAATAGTAATAGTAGTATTAAACTCCCAGTATTTTTAACCATATTACAATCTGTCCGGCACCTCAAAAATAGAAAATTATTTGACAAAACATTGATTTTTCCTGCCAATACCCATACCTTATCAGGAACCTATAAGCATTACCAACAATTAAAATGATAAGCTCTCCTTTCATGGGGTTAAAATATTTCCTTAATTTACAACTCAATCATTGGAAGAATACCAAATATGCTGAAATCATTCCTGTATCATAATCTTATTGAAGCCGGTTGTGATGAAGCCGGAAGAGGTTGTCTGGCAGGACCGGTTGTGGCAGCAGCAGTCATCCTTCCCAAGCACTTTAAACACGCCATCCTTAATGATTCGAAGAAACTTTCAGCAAAGCAAAGAGCTTTTTTAAAGGATGAGATAATGGATTCCGCTATAGCCTGGAAGGTGGCTTTTGTTGATAATAATGAAATTGATGAAATGAATATTCTCAGGGCTTCAATAAAAGCGATGCATATTGCAGTAGAAGGACTTGATAAAGAACCTCAGTTTCTCCTGATAGACGGGAACAGATTTTACCCTTATAAAAATCTTGGTCATAAGACAATTATTAAAGGCGACGGTATTTATTTCTCTATAGCCGCGGCATCAGTTCTTGCAAAAACATTCCGCGATGAGTTTATGGAAAAGATTAATAATGAATATCCTGAATATGGCTGGGATAAAAATAAAGGTTATCCTACTTCCTTCCACAGGGCAGCATTGCTGAAATATGGAATAACACCGTATCACAGAAGGTCATTTAATCTTTTCGACACTCAGCTCAAAATTGATTTTTGAGTAGCCCTTTTTTAATTAATAAAGTTATCTTTGATCATTAATTTAAAACCAATCTAAATAAGTTTTATAGTATGAAAAAATTGTTGTCAATTTTAGTAATCCTCATCCTGGGTTTTGGAATCAGAGTTAAAGCTGATGAAGGTATGTGGCTCCTGCCGCTTATCGAAAAATTAAACATGGGTAAGATGACAGAATTAGGGCTGAAGCTTTCAGCTGAAGATATTTACAGTCTTAATAAGGCCAGTTTAAAGGATGCAATAATAATATTCGGAGGCGGATGCACCGGAGAAATTGTCTCTTCACAGGGACTTATTCTCACTAATCACCATTGCGGTTACGGTTCAATTCAGGCACATAGTTCAGTTGAGCATGATTACCTTCGCGATGGATTCTGGGCAAAAACAAAAGAGGAAGAGTTACCAAACCCTAATCTCTCTGCTACTTTCCTTATAAGAATTGAAGATGTTACCGGACAGGTGCTGGCAAATGTAAAACAGGAAATGAGTGAAACAGATCGCACTGCTGCAATAAATGAAGCAAGGCAAGCCGTTGAGAAAAAAGCTACTGAAGGTAACTCGTACAGGGCACAGGTCGGAAGTTTCTATGGCGGAAATTACTTCTATCTTCTTGTTTATGAAAGATATAACGACGTTCGCTTAGTAGGAACCCCTCCACAGTCAATAGGTAAATTTGGTTCTGATACCGACAACTGGGAATGGCCCCGTCATACTGTAGACTTCAGTGTATTCCGTGTTTATACCGCACCTGATGGAAAAGCTGCAGCATATTCATTAAAGAATATTCCTCTTAAACCGAAACACTATCTGCCAGTTTCCATAAAGGACCTGAATAAAGGTGACTTTACCATGATTCTCGGTTACCCGGGCAGAACAAACAGATATATGACCTCTTATGAAGTAAAAGAACAGCTTCAGATCGTACATCCTGACAGGATTAAAATACGTGGTATCAAACAGGATATCTGGATGAAGGATATGCAGTCTGATCAGAAGATCAACATTCAGTACTCATCAAAATACTTTGGTTCTTCCAACTACTGGAAATATTCCATTGGTCAGAAGTCCAGTCTTGAAAAGCTTTACGTAGTATCAAAGAAAGAAGCGCTGGAAAGCCAGTTTAACAAATGGGTCGTTGCAACTCCTGATCGCAAAGCAAAATACGGCGAAGTGTTGAATATGATAAAAACATCTATTGAAGGCAGAGCAGAATATTATAATACTCTTCAATATATAAATGAATGTATGCAGGGATGCGAACTATTAAGCCTGAACCGCATGGTTACCGGGCTGATAACTGCTTTAAAAGCAAAAGATACCCAGAAAGTATCAGAAGAAGTTGCAAAGATCAGGACAAACAGCAGCGATTTCTATAAAGACTATAATGCTTCAACTGATAATAAATCAATAAAAGCAATGCTTAAGCTTTACAGGTCAGATGTACCTGCAAAATTCCATCCGGATTTCTTTGTCAATGTTGTTGATAAAAAGTACAAAGGGAACATTGATAAGTTTGTTGATGATATGTTCGCAAAATCAATATTCGCAAGTGAGACCAAACTGAATGCTTTCCTCGACAAACCTGTTCTTAAGAATATTGAATCAGATCCGGTCGTTCTTACAACTACTTCAATTTATAAGACAGCAGCAGATGTATCAAAAGCATCCAGTCAGTTTGATGAAGGTCTGTCAACGGGTAAAAGATTATGGATTGCAGCTCTGATGGAAATGGCTCCTGAAAAAACGCAATATCCGGATGCTAACTTTTCAATGCGTCTGAGCTATGGAACCATAAAGGATTATGATCCGAGAGATGCCGTTACCTACAAGTATTATACAACATTGCAGGGCGTTGTAGATAAGTATAAACCAGGTGATTATGAATTCGACCTGCCGAAACAACTTATTGATCTGAATAATAAGAAAGAATACGGCAGATATGGTTCTTCAAAAGGTTATATGCCAGTGTGCTTCCTGACAACCAACGATATTACCGGGGGCAACTCGGGAAGTCCGGTTATGAATGGAAATGGTGAATTGATAGGATTGGCATTTGATGGTAACTGGGAATCTATGAGCGGTGATATCGCTTACGAACCGGAACTTCAGAGAACAATTGTTGTAGATATCCGGTGCGTATTATGGGTAATGGATATTTATGCAGGAGCTAAAAACCTTGTAGATGAAATGACTATAGTACAGTAATTGTACAGACATTAAATAAAACACCCCCTTCTTCTAAAAGAGATGGGTGTGTTTTTTTGAACCCCTCACAACTTTCATTAAAGTGAACTTTTTTAATATCGCTATAAGGACGGATCAGATTTCAAGTCATTTTAATTTTTTGTGATTATCTTTGCACTAAATATTAAATTATGCATTTGAGTCTGATTGAGATCCTTGCTGCTTTTATGGTGCTTTTTGCTATAATTGATATCCCGGGATCAATACCAATAATTATCGATATAAAAGCCAAATCCGGCAAGATCAAATCAGGGAAAGTTACTCTGATATCCTTTTTAATATTAATGGCATTTTTATTTATTGGCAGTCCGTTGCTTGGTATTTTCGGTATAGATGTTTCTTCTTTTGCCATAGCCGGGTCCTTTATTATTTTTTTAATAGCTATGGAAATGATCCTGGGTATCGAACTCTTTAAACAGGATTCTCACGTGGAAGGATCGATATTCCCTATTGCGTTCCCGTTAATTGCAGGAGCGGGATCCATTACAACAATCCTGTCACTTAAAGCTGAATACCATACAATTAACATTCTTATTGCTCTTATGCTGAATATGGTTGTAATTTATCTTGTACTTAGGTTAACATATGTGTTTGAAAGAGTCCTGGGTGCAGGTGGATTGCAAATCCTCAAAAAAGTTTTTGGTGTTATACTCCTTTCAATAGCAATAAAGCTTTTCATTACCAACTCTGGTCTTATTCTTCCTCATGCAAGGTGAAATCGCAATATATGCTGATGGGGCTTCAAGTGGAAATCCCGGCCCCGGAGGATATGGTGTTGTTCTAATCTCAGGGCGCCACAGACTTGAGAAATCCGAAGGGTTCAGGCTTACAACTAATAACAGGATGGAGCTCCTTGGAGTTATAACAGGACTTGAAGCGCTTAAAATTGCAGGGAGTAACGTTGTAGTTTATACCGACTCAAAGTATGTTGCGGATTCGGTCGTGAAAGGATGGGTCTTCCAATGGGAATCAAAGGGATTCAAAAAGAAAAAAAACCCTGACCTCTGGATAAGATTTCTTAAAATATACCGTAAACACAATGTGCGGTTTGTGTGGATAAAAGGACATGACAATAATACGGAAAATGAAATCTGTGACCGTTTGGCAGTAAATGCATATAAAGGTAGTAACCGTAGTGAAGATGCCGGATATAATCCTGAAGAGGCTATACTTCAGTAGACCATAAAATAAGTAATGCTGATGAGGGGACAAAAGGAACTTTACGCGATTCTGGAAAGACTGTCAATTCGGTTCGGGTATCACGAGCATCCTCCTCTTGCAACCATTGAAGATGCTAAGATCCACTGGAAAGATTATGATTCAGGAAGGTGCAAGAACATCTTCTTCAGGAATCATAAGGGTGACAAACACTATCTGGTAATCCTCGAACATCTGAGGCAACTCGACATCCATGATCTTGAGAAAAGGCTCAGACAAGGGAAGCTTACATTTGCCTCGGACCGGAGACTTAAAAAATATCTGGGCGTAGAACCGGGTTCCGTTACACCTTTCGGACTTATTAATGATACCGAAAAACATGTGCATGTGTTCATTGATGAAAAACTCAATGAATCAGACAGCCTTGCTTTCCATCCGAATGTAAATACTGCTTCTCTTGTAATATCAAAATCCGATTTTCTTAAATTTCTGACATATACCGGAAATACCTTTGAATTTATAAGACTATACGAATAAAATTTTAGCCATAGATAACTGTCTTAAACAGAATATCTTCCCAATAATTATTTATTTAGAATAAATTAAAATTGATGTTTTTTGCATCAAACTCGCTGAATATTCGTCCTTATACCGAAACCAATACAAATTGAACCCTGCATGAAAAGAATTTTATTCTCTGGATTATTGTTGTTTCTGATTATTTCAGGAGTAAACGGACAGACAATTGAAAGGAAACAGTACAAGGCAACCCGGATAACAGCTCCTCCTGTTATAAATGGAATTCTTGATGATGAGGTATGGAAAGAAGGCAGCTGGGTAGATGATTTCACTCAAAATGAACCATATAATGGAAAATCTGCTACCCAAAGGACCGAGTTCAAAATACTATTTGATGATGACAACCTATATGTAGGCATTAAAGCATTTGATTCCAGTCCTGACAGTATTGTAAACCGTTTAACAAGACGTGATGATACTGATGGGGATCTCGTTGGAATATTCCTGGACAGTTTTCATGATCTGCGAACTGCTTTTCTTTTCGGAGTAAGTTCTTCCGGTGTAAAATATGACCAGATGTATACAAATGATGGTCAGAATCAGGATCCTTCCTGGGAGCCTAACTGGTGGGTTAAAACATCCCTGAACAGCGAGGGCTGGATAGCTGAGATGAAAATCCCTTTCAGCCAGCTAAGGTTTGAAAAAAATTCAGGCTCTGTCTGGGGACTTAATATGGCAAGACTATACTACCGGAAAAACGAAACTGATTTCTGGCAACATATTCCTAAAGATGCTCCGGGACTCATTCATTTATTCGGAGAATTATCTGGTCTTGAGCAAATCAAACCCAGGAAGATATTTGATGTAACACCTTATGCCGTGGCTAAGACTGAAACATTTAAGGCAGAACCCGAAAATCCATTCCGGGCCTCTGGTAAACTCTCAAAATTGAGTGGAGGTATTGATGCCAAAATAGGCGTCACAAACAACATGACAATGGACCTGACGATTAATCCCGACTTTGGTCAGGTTGAAGCCGATCCCTCTCAGGTTAATCTTACGGCCTATGAGACTTTCTTCAGCGAAAAGCGTCCGTTTTTTATTGAAGGAAACAATATTACAAACTTTGGACTCGGAATTGGTGATGGGGGTATCGGAAACGATAATCTGTTTTATTCAAGAAGGATAGGACGCCGACCGCAGGCAGATCTCAATTTGAAAGAAGGATGGAATGCCAGGGTTCCAACAAATACTACAATACTGGGGGCTGCCAAGTTAACGGGTAAAACACAGAACGGACTTTCAATAGGAATTGTAGAAGCTATGACAGCCGAAGAGAAAGCTGAAATTGACACATTAGGTGGAAGGAAGCTGAAGACTGTTGAACCTCTTACAAACTACTTTATCGGCCGGGTGCAAAAAGATCTTAAAGAGGGCAATACAATTATCGGAGGGATCTTTACAAGTACAAACAGAGTACTTGATGCAAATCTGAGCAACTTCATGCATAAGGCAGCATACACTGGTGGAGCTGACTTTACTCAATACTTCAAGAATAAAAACTGGATGTTTAACCTTAACGCAGCTTTTAGTCTTGTTGAAGGTTCCAGAAAAGCAATTCTGAATACTAAGGAGTCTTCAGCACATTACTTCCAGCGACCTGATAATAATTATACAGTTCTTGACACCAACCGGACATCGCTTGCCGGATCAGGCGGAAGGATGCAAATACAAAAATTAAACGGCCATTGGAATTTCATGAGCGCCACTCTCTGGAAGACTCCGGGTTTTGAAACTAATGACCTCGGTTATCTGCGCGAAGCCGATCAGATCATATCAGTCCTCTGGGCAGGATATAACCAGTGGGAACCCAAAGGAATTTACAAAAGATTTAACTTAAACTCAGATTTCTATACAGCCTATAACATGGGTGGTGACTGGATTGCTAACGGATATGAATGGAATGCAAGTATGAATTTTAAAAATTTCTGGAATGCATGGACTGGAGGGAGCTTAAGCACTTCATCCATTTCAACAGGAATTCTCAGGGGCGGACCAAAAATGAAACTACCCGGAAATATCAGTCCGCGTTTTGGTTTCTCTACAGACAGTCGTAAAAAGCTGGTTTTTGATTTCTCTTTTAATGGATCAAGAGGTCTTCTTAATAATTCAAAAAAATTATCTGCATCGGTTGGATTAACTTATAAACCAATAAATTACCTGTCAGTTACAATTAGTCCCGGATTCAACAAATCATTCTCTGATCTTCAATATGTTGCTAAAATCATGTATAACGGTAATGACCGATACCTTTTTGCCAGTATCGATCAGAAGACCATCAATACTTCGTTCAGGGTAAATCTCAACCTTAGTCCGAATCTTACTCTTCAGTACTGGGGACAACCTTTTATTGCAACAGGGAAATACTATGACCATAAATATATAACTGACCCGATGGCAAGTAATTACCGCGACCGATTCCACACGTTTACCCGGCAGGAGATAACATTCGCCGGAAATCAATATAATATCGATGAAAATGCAGACGGGATAACTGATTACTCATTCAATAAAACAGATTTTAATGTACGCGAATTTCTTTCCAATCTTGTTGTCAGATGGGAATATAGTCCGGGAGCTTCTGTATTCCTTGTCTGGAGCCAGACCAGAAGCAGTTCAACAGATGCCGGAAATCTGAATCTGTTTAACGACCTTGGTGGCCTATTTAATACCTCCGATAATAAGCCTCATAATGTATTCCTTGTTAAATTCAGTTACCGGTTTGGATTAAAGTAGGGTTTGTACCGATCAGGATATTTTTTGCAGAGACATGCTATTGTGTCTCTGCTTTTTTATGCAATATTCAATTTGATGCTAAGATTATTGTTCCTTTCTTTGTGGTCACCGTTAACCTGTCACAACTAATATAATTGATATGAAATTATCAACGATCTTTTTCATTCTTGCATTTTCCTTACAATCATATTCACAGGACAAACCAGCCTATAAGGTATTTACCGGTGAGGGTAAAAAAGCCGACTATGCCGACATGATAAAAGAATTATCAAAAGCAGAAATTGTATTATTCGGTGAACTGCATGATGATCCGATTGCCCACTGGCTTGAACTGGAAATGACAAAGAGCCTTTTTACAGTAAAAGAGAAAAACCTGGCACTTGGAGCTGAAATGTTTGAAGCTGATAACCAACTGCTTATTGATGAATATCTTCAGGGAGTATATGATGCCTCAAAATTTGAAGCTGAAGTTAAATTATGGAAGAACTACAAGACTGATTATAAACCGCTTCTTGACTTTGCCAAATCAAATAACCTGATGTTTATTGCAACCAATGTCCCGCGACGGTACGCGGCAGTAGTCAACAAAAAAGGTTTTGAAGGGCTGGAAACCCTGAACTCTGAAGCCAAAAGATATTTTGCTCCACTGCCCTTCCCATACGATCCTGAAGTTAAATGCTATAAAGATATGCTTAGCATGGGAGGAATGGGAGGAGATTCAACATCGCATGTATCTGTTAATTTTCCCAAGGCTCAGGCTGTAAAGGATGCCACAATGGCTCATTTCATACTCAAAAACTGGTCAAAAGGGAAACTCTTCATACATTATAACGGGTCATATCATTCCAGGAATTTTGAAGGTATCGTCTGGTATTTGAAAAAATCCAATCCTGATTTGAAAATTGCTGCAGTCGAGACTGTCCAGCAGGATACAGTTGAAACTCTCGAAAAAAGTAATAATAACATTGCTACTTTTGTTATAGCAATACCATCCTCAATGACAAGGACTTATAAATAACCTGTTTTTTGAATATCCTGTTTTAACAATAATGATATATGCGACCCGGTAAGGATGTAGAATTATTTACCCTTATCTTTGACAGAGAAAAACTTAATAACTACTAATGTGAAAAGACTATCTTTTATTTCAGGACTGATATTATTTGTGTTTTTAGCAGCATGCAGAGGGCCACTGGCAAAACCCGGGGAGACTGTTAAAAATATCGGGAATCAAAAGGATGCATCAAAATCCATGGGAAACTCACAAATGGAAACTCCCAAAATATCAAAAGAGAATATTAAAATAGAACCTGTTGAGGGAGGCATTTCGATAGCAACCCTGTTTTCAGACAAAAAAAACTTTGCCGGGAAAACTGTAAAAATCCACGGAAAGGTTACAAAAGTTAATCCATCAATTATGGGTAAAAACTGGATTCATCTTCAGGATGGAACTGATTTTGAAGGACTTTTTGATCTGACCCTCACTTCTGATTTTATTCCTGAGCTTGGCAGTATTATTACTGTTGAAGGCAAAATTTCGCTGGATAAAGATTTTGGTTATGGTTATACCTACCCTGTTCTTATGGAGGAAGGGAAGCTGATAAAGTAAAACTCAACCAGGAGGCTAAGTATTTTCGTAACTAAGTCCCTTACCACTCAGTTCCGCTTCGCGGAATTTTGTCGCTGTGCTCATCAATTTCCCAATCACCCCTACTCCCATCACAATAAGCTGGCATCATATTTGCATATATAATATCAAGGAAATACCTCTTCCTTAAATAGTTTGAACCACGGTTGCCTGTGAGTTTTTTAACAATTTAAAACTATCAAAAATGAAGAGGAACAAAGAAAATGTCCCGGAATTTGATGAAATCATTTTCGAGAACCGCAACAAAACCTACGGAGCCTACGATCTCCGGAAACGCTACAAATCTGCTGCTAGTCTCTCCATCCTTGGCGCGATCGCTTTCAGTGCAATTCTGGTAGCAGCTCTTTCTTTTGCAACTGAAGACGGAAAGGCTACAACAGGACCTCCCTCTGTTATCATTTTAATGTCAACCCCTACTTCTGCCGACTTCACACCCCCTGAAGACCCTAAGCCGCCGGCTGCCATGACCAATGTGATTAATAATCTTAAACCTGTTGTTTCTGAGGATACCACAGAAATCAGCACATATATTCAGACAAATGATGAAATACAAAATACAATGCAGAATGGGAAAGTGGATGATAGCACAACATTTGTCCCAATAACGGAACAGGTAATACCGCCCGATCCCGAACCTGTTGTAACAGTACAGGAGATGCCAGAATTTCCCGGAGGTCCGGCTGCACTGCTGAAATATGTTGGAGAAAATCTGAATTATCCGGCTGATGCTCAGAATAACAATATCCAGGGTAAGGTTATTCTGAAATTCGTTGTAAAAGCTGATGGTTCAGTTGACAGGATTGAGGTACTAAGAGGCATTGACCCATTACTTGACAATGAAGCGTTAAGGGTTGTCAGAACCCTCCCCAGGTTTAAACCCGGGAGACAGGGAGGCATTGCCGTCCCTGTCTGGTTTATGCTACCTGTAACTTTTAAGATTCAGAATAACTGATTATTTAACTGCTGCCATTTTTTGAATTTCAGTGTATAACGCTTTAAAAGAATTGACCGGAGTATTCACAGCATTCTCCGGTCTTTTGCCGTAATAGCTGTCAAGGAACTGTCCTGCACCTGACCATACAGTCTGAACCATTCCCAAATAACAATCTTTCATTTCGGGGGTGGCTCCTGTTCTCCATCTTACCATATCCTGAGCCTGCAGTACCGCGATACCAGGTTCGCGCCATGGACAGGTAACAACGCTCAGTCCCTTAATTGCAAAATAAACCGGCGTCTGATCAGGTCTTTCATAATGCCAATCGCATATTATAACATCTTTGGGGATCATATCAACTGCCCTGTATGTATTATTATAGCTGGCTTCCCACTCTCCCATTCCTGAGGTTTTTCCATCAATCAGGCGGTCTCCCCATATCCAGAGTTTACGGCCGTTCAAAGCCAGATGATCACGGATCGTACGGACCTCTCCTGCAAAAAGTTCAGCTTTATCCATACCTGAACAACGCGGGCATTGTGCTTCACCGATATAAAAGACCTCATCCATACCTGCATGAAATGCATCAGTTTCAAAAACATTGCATATCTCATCAATCAGATCAAAAACAACCTTGTGAACACCGGGGTGTAACGGACAATAGCTTTTGCAATATAAACCATCGGCATTTGGCCAGACATAATTTTCAGGCATTTTTACGTTTGGGGTCTCATCAAATTCAGGGTAGACTTTCAATAAATTTCCAACTTTGCCGGCCCATGATTGATGTCCCAGAAGATTAACCTGTGGAATAATTCTGATATTATTTTTTTTGCAGACAGCCACAAGCTTCTTAACCTCATTTTTTGTCAGGGCTGAAGAATCGCGCAGTTCAGGATGACTTTGGTACTGATAATTAAAGTCCACTCTGAGGATCAGTGTATTTACTGATCGGGGCGCAAGCTCTTCATCAATGAATTTAACGAACGCGTCAACCTGATCTGATTGTGGTGCTGAAATACAAAAGCCTCGGACAGGGAGAATATTGGCCGGATAGAAGTTTGAATTTGCAGATCCCTGGGAAAAGGTGATGCCACAAATTACGGATAGCATTATGGTAAGAAACTGTTTCATGAGAGGGTTTTAAAATATTAAAGAAAATGATTTTGCATTAATAGTCTAAATATAACAATCTAATTTCATGCAGAAAGTTAATAATACAATAATGAACTATTCTCTTTACAAGCCTGATATTAAATGCATTAGTCGATTTTCCCTTATTGATTAAGTAAAGTTGCCTTGTGAATGTTAAAGAAAATATTGGGATGATTCGGGTCGATGGCAACAAATAACACAAAAATTATTATTTTTGCACTCCAAACTTATGGCACATCTTCATTTAAGTTTGGAATACACGCGCGACGAGCAATCCGCCACCCTGGAAGATTTGAGATTTGATTTTGAAGTTCTTTTGTTTAATTTTATTTGATACACGGTCGGTTAACCGAGTGGCTAGGTAGCGGTCTGCAAAACCGTTTACGGCGGTTCGAATCCGCCACCGACCTCAACAAAATCCCTTGAGCACGTAGTGCGAGGGATTTTTTGTTTTAACGCGAAGCCGATTTTGTCGGTCTGAGAGGTTAAAACAAAAAAGACCATAACTGCCGAAGGCAGAAGGGATTTTGTTGATAGGTTCCCCAAAACCGGATCATGCAAATAATCCGCCACCGACCTCAACCCCACTAAAACCCCTTGATTATCAAAGGGGTTTTTTTGTTGTGGGGCAGTTATTGGGGCATTTGGGGCAAGTATTCAATAGTAACCAATTACTAACCTCGAAAATAAGGCAGTAGAAATAGT
>JANYJP010000128.1 GCA_025358455.1 Bacteroidales bacterium | reverse complement strand
GTTTCCCATTAAGATAATCTCAGCAAGAAATGCTCCTATCGAATAAGCGAAAATATTAAATTTATTGGTTTTGGGTATTATCTCGTGTTCTCCGTTTCTTATACCTGATAGCAATTTTACGATATCAGTTGTTGTCTGATATCCAGATTTAAAGAACCTCATCGGGTCTTCAGTGAGGCGGTTACTGAGTGCAATATTGGCAAAACTCGACATACTTATTTCCCCGAAAGAAGAATTCCGGTCCTTCATAAAAGGAACCATAGCCCTTGGATCTTTCCATGAGGAAGGAGATCTGTTAATATGAAATGAAATGGGGAAAAGAATTACATAGCTGTCAGTAGACTGTGCAAGGTAATAAGCCCATGGCAGGTATTTTACCCAACTTCTTTCATTCAGACCATGTAGTAACAGAATCACTTTATCACTTTTTTTGTTCCGGGGTGAAAAAACCGGATATGAAAAAGACTTATTTTCAGCTATTTGTGTATCGTATTGATTTGAAAATTCAATTGATGGGATCTCTGACCGGAACCTGATATTATTTATTTTAATCTCCGAATCCGGAATAGATATTCGCTTCTTCTCAATTGTGAAAATAGATTTAAGCTCATTATATGTTTTTGTATACTCCATATTCATCTGGTTCGGTAAAAATATTTAGACAAAGGAAGTTGAAACATTCAGAATTGCCAAATTTATGTGGTGGATCATTGGGATCACTATTTTATAATTATATAGATCTTCCCATAACCCATACCAGCTAATTCAGGATAGTATTTATACGTCTCTTCCCGTGTATAGAATCCGGTGACAATCACTTTGTAATAATCATATTCCTGAACGATTTCAACCGGTAACTTGAGTTTGTTGATTATCCTTCGCTGTGCTCTGAGAGCATCGATTTTTTTACGGAATACTTCTACCTGAAGTGACACCGTTGGTTCTGCGCGAGTTGCCGGAACCACGATTGTTTCATTAATAAGCTTCAGTGTTTTATCAGTCTTCAAAACAGATGGGACTTCTTTATTCCATTCAACTGGTTTTACCAGTATTTCACGCTTAATAATAGGTTCTTCTTCTGGCAATTCCTCTGGCATTGCTTTAACTGGTAAGAACCATATATCCATTAAACCAAGTTTGCCAATTTTAGGCTCATGCTTCCTCATATCTTCCATAATAGTCTGTTTCAGGAAAGGAGGACCCATTAAACGAAGTTTATAAAAGCCATTGTCAAAAACGATTTTTAACTTATCTCCATATATAGCTGAAAGCGTATGTAGAAGGGCCAATGCATTAGATTGTTGACGGAAGGCGCCTAATTGTATTGTAATTTCACGAATAGGTGATAAGGTCGGTTTTCCGATGTTAGTCTCAGTTATTTTGATAATCGTATCCTGCTTTTCAGTAAGCACCAACTGTTGTTGTTTTGCTTTCAGTTTTATTACCCAAAGTTCGGTAACTCCATATTTTTTCAGAATAGCAATATTCTCATCAACTTCTTCGCGGTCCTTAAGATCCATTATCCTGACTTTGTAAAAATCATCTTCAATAACTATTTCGGATTTTCTTCCTGTAAGTGCATCAATTTTACGACGGTATCTTTCTGCATTATTCCTTGAGTTGAATGCACCAATCTGAATTGCATAGCTATCTTCACCAATTGTCAGAAGTTCCTGAGTAACCTCATGAATTATCAGGTAAGTAGTATCCCTTTTTATAACGGGATTCACAGCAGAAACAGGATTAATACCTGTAGTATCAGGGTGTTTCATCTTTACTGTGAAATCAAGCCCATCAACAAAATCACCCTCAACGTTGGCAGTAATATTAAACATTATGGAATCGGGTATAGACAACATACCAAGTCTTCGTAATTGTACGGTATCAATTCTTACATTGTAGGTTCCGGGTGTAAGACCAAAGTAGCTGAAATACCCGTCTTCTTCGGTAAGTACACGTCCGGCCATTTTTTGATCTTTAAAATAGAAATTAACTGTAATACGTGCAAGACCCGATACTTCTCCACCCTTGTCAATCTTTACTACTCCTGACGCCTCTCCGACAACATTTATCGGGATCTCAATTAATTTTAGCATATTCGGATCAACAGCAACACTTATAGTCCTGTATTTCAACGTCCATGCAATGTTATCAAAACTGCTCTGATCCAGTTCAATATAGCAATTTGTATATGGTTCGAGGCTAAGGATGCGTATCGTTGTATCCTGTTCACTTCTTTCAATACGCCCTCCGCTGGCGCGCAGGTTTAATCCATAAGCTTTTGGTTCACCGGGATCCCTCTTGCCATTAGCGTTTTTATCAAGATAAGGTATGATAGTAATGCCCCCTCTTCCAACATTGGTACGGTTATCAGTGCCGAGGTAATGCGTTTTGCGGTCATTTATCAGGCTGCCCCTTGCATATTGAATCAGAGTGGCGAGCTTATCGGTCTGCCTGACAGAAGCGCCGGTTTGTGCAAATTTAAAGTCGTAACGAAACCCGAGCTCCCCCATACGCAGATTACTCTTGAAGTTCTGTTCATACGAAAGGTTAAGAAAACCGTGTTGCAACACCTGTTTTTCCAATCCCAGTTTTGCTGAAAGAAGTTTTTTATCCGTATAACCATATTGAGCCTGGGGTATAACAGTAAATTTTGAAGGAAGGCGGATTGAGAGTGAAAGGTTACTATAGATATAAGGTTTTGTATTGCCAATAAAAAGTGCATAAGATGTAATGTTGGTACTTACCCCAAAAAGGGAACCTGAAAGCAACCATTCACCTGTTGTATATTTAGTGGTTGGCAAAACTAACTGATTAACAGTTATCCTGTTATATGCCGAAAACTTATTAAAGCGTATTGGCATAGAAATTACTGCTTTGCGCTCTTCAAGGTAGTTATAGTTAATTGCCTTCTGATCCTTTGCATATTTTGTATAGTTAATTTCAAACTGAAGGTTTGAGGGGAGCCTGTAAGAAAGTGTACCTTTTGCTCTTACAGTATATGTGTATTCACCTGAAAAGAGGAGGTTTGATGCCAGTCTGAATGAAGCATTTACGTAAGGCATTAACGGACCTGAAGTGACAGAGGAAAGATATTCGAATCCGGCGCCGATAGTTACTCCCCTTGTTAATCCGTAATTGACACTGGTTCTTGAAAACCGGCTTTGGAGAGTATCTTCAACCATGCCTGCGCTTATTGTATATTCAAGTGTATTAACAGGGATAAAATTGAAGGGTATTGATATATTCCGTTCACTCGTTCTCTCTTCGCCCCAGGGCCCGTAAAACTTTAATCTGATCAGCGAATTTCCGTATACAAGCGGTACCTCAAAGGTAAAAAAACCGGATGCATCAGCTTTCACATATTCAACAAGCACATTATTTACATAGAGTTCCACAAGCCAGCCCGGTTCGGTTTTGTCGCTCAGTGTATACGATCCGAACGATCGTCTGAATGTAGTTGGAGTATTAGTGAACTGGACGCCAACAACAGGCTCATAAATAGATGAAGTTGCCCGTGTAGCTATCTTCCCAGCCATTACCTGGCGCAGAGCATGGTTATCATTGTTTACATAGCGCCACAGATAATACTGCTGTTTTTCAGTAAAAGTATCTTTGCTGTTATAATTTAAAGAAACCGTAGTTTCTCCGCCGGCAATAATTGATCCGAGCGCCAGGTTAAGTCTTGTCTCTGTGGCTCCGTTGATTTGTTCTGTGGCAATTGCTGACCAGTCGGCCATGCCAAAATGGAATAATGGGTAGATTCTGGCAACATTTGTATCAGCCTTTACTTCACCTTTCAGGCGGGTCATGTTCTGGCGCATCTCCTCCTGCCGCATTTCACGTATCACCGGCAGTTCGAGTTTTGTATTTATTGTTACCGACAGGTTACGGAAGTTAAATATACAATCAAGGCCAAAGATCCTGCCATAGTAATCTGCTCTAAGGTAGAGATTCGATTCTGTCCGGATAAGAGCCCCGGGCTCAAGATCAAATACCTTTTGTCCCAAACGGATACTGTTTGTGAGCCTGTCAATATTATATGTAGCCTCCTGAGTAATGAAAAATCCTGTAATGCCATCCAATCCGGAAGAAGGAGTATTCCTTATCTTCAAGAAATCAAAAAGGTCTGTAACCGGCA
>JANYJP010000069.1 GCA_025358455.1 Bacteroidales bacterium | reverse complement strand
GGTAATGGCACCAACAACACTCTCTTTTTTCTGGATCCCATATCCTACAACAACAACCTCAGAAATCTGAGTTATATTGAGCGCCATGGCAACATTAAGCTCAGTACCAGGCACTGAAACTAGTTCCTGAGTGGTGTAACCTATAAATGAAAACGTAAATGTTGTTTGTCCGGCAGGAACCGAAATTGAGAATTTACCGTTAATGTCAGTTAACATGCCGGTAGTGGTACCTTTAACCACAACTGAAACACCAATAAGGGCTTCGCCTGTGATCGCATCTTTAACGATACCTGTGATCACAACTTGTTGCAAATCACCTTCATGGTTTATTGAGTCAATTACATTAGATTCTACATCAGGTACTATAATCACAATTTGCCGGCCAGAAATTTTATAATCGATCTTTGTACCGGTAAAAACCTTGTTAAGAATTGTCTCAATACTATCATTATCAGCCATTACCGTAACTTTACGATTAATATCCAGCGTTTTTTCGTTGTAAATCAGGATATAATCGCTGTTTCGTTCAATTTCCCTAAAAACCTGACTAACAGTTACGTTGTCAAAATTAAAGGTAAGTACGGTCGGTTGAGAATAACTTTTAGCCGAAACCGAAGTTATGGCAAGAAGCATAAAAAAGGTTAGTAATTTCATTCTCAAAAAGATTTTGCTTATACTTTCTTTTCGAAAGCATAAAAGGGTAAGGTTTTTTTGCATAAATTTGTAGGGTTTACATTTAACTTAGTGTTAATTACAACTTAAGGCCGGCGGGTTTGCAGACTCACCGGTCTTACATTTTAATATCTTCTCATATCCAGTTCATTTTAGTTTTGTTTCAATATAAATGTTCTCATTTTCTATCCTATATGATATTTTTGACACACCCGATAAGGTTACCAACACATCTGATATCGAATCCTTCAGATCGAGTTTCCCGCTTATCAGGTCATCCGAAGGAAATGATTTGTCGTAAATGAATTTTACATTGTAATATCGCTCCAGTTTATTGAATACAGTAAACAGGCTCTCCTTCGAAAAAAGGAACCATCCTTTAGTCCACGATATATAAAACTCTTTATCGTCTTCCTGCTCAACATTGATTGTTTTGTTACTTCTTTTAAAGCTGGCCTTTTGACCGGGTTCCAAAACAACCTCCTTTCTGAATAATCCGAGGGAAGAATTCTCATTTAACGCAACACTCCCTTCCAATAAGACAGTGATGATTTCTTCGTTGGATGGATAAGCTGATAAATAAAAACGGGTTCCTAACACTTTTAGTGAAAGCTCCCTGACATTAACAAAAAATGGTTTATCAGGTATATGTGTCACTTCAAAGTAGGCTTCACCCTCCAGAAAGACCTCCCGTTTTTTACCGGTAAACACAGTTGGAAATGCTAATCGGCTACCGGCACCAAGCCATACTTTTGTACCATCATCCAATACCAGAAATGATTTTTTACCATACGGGATTATCACTTCATTCATTTTAACCTTTTCTTCGATAACCTGCTGTTGGTTTCGCAAATCAATTGATTGTTCATTATTAATCAAAATTGCTTCTTTCCCTTTTATTACAATGGAAGAATTATCTTTTTTTAAATGAACTTCTGCACCATTGGGGAGTATAAGTTTTGCTTCCCCGTTTTTTAGGTTTGAATCACCTGATGCAAATTTGAATCTCTGATTGGACCCTGCAAAATACCAGAATGCTGTAGTCCCGATAGTTACAACCATAAATATTATTGCCGCGTAGCGAAAGACTTTTTTTAATAATAATGTTCTGCCTTTTTTCTGATGAGCAGTATAGTAACTTTCGATATTTTGCCACATAGTCAGAACATCTCCCCTATCGGGTTCATCATATTTGTCTTTCAGTAAAAAAACAATTGCTTTTGCTTTTTGTGCTGTATTGCTAAAGTCAGGATGTTCAGCAAGAAAACTGTTCCACTCATTTTTATGGATACCATGCAAGGCCCAGGAAATAAATTCCTTATCCTCCAGTAGTTTTTCCAAACTAAACTTCAAATATTTATTCTTCACCTATTTTTATTAATTTCTATATTTAAAAACATCCAAACATTTTTTGTGAGCAGAAAGACTAACCAACTAACCTAATAAATTCAATGTAAAACATTCTTCTGATTTGTGATAATGAAGCATTATTCAATGATCTCAATAATATAAAGATTGAATCATTGTTTTTGTGGACAAAAAAAATGCTGTTTGTTCAAAAAAAAGACAAAGTGAGCAAATATTAAAATAAATAAAGGACATTATCAGGCAATTTGTCTTTCAAGGCTTTTATAGCTCTAAAGACTTGCTTACGTGCAGAGTCGTATTTAAGTGACATGATCTCACAAATCTGACTATATTCAAAATCGCATGTAAATCGGTAATAAAGGATTTCTCTTTGTTTCGGACTTAGCTCAGCCAGACTATTTCTGAGCATTTCTTCCTTTTCTGTAAGCTGCTCTTTTTTAATCCATTCATCTTCAACGGAATAAACAATGTTGGCTACCTGCATTTCAGCTTCTTCATCACTCAGTTTCAGTTTTTTTGTTTCGCTGAGGCTTCGTAACAGCCGTCGCCGGAAGGCTTTGATCAGGTAAAAATAAATATGGTCGGTTGTCCCCAGGTTGACGCGAGTCCGAATCAAGTCGAAAAATAAGTCCTGAATGGTGTCTTTGACCAGTTCATCATCGGATGAGAACTTTTTCCCGTACCTAAACAACTGGTTGACATACAGATAGTAAATATGGGAAAGAGCATATTTTTCGCCCTTTTTGAAGTCTTCCCACAATTTATTATCGTTTGTTATCTGATCCACAGAATTTTTCAATTATTTTTTGAAGGTTTTCATACCTGCCCTGAAGTATTTTAAAACGCAGACGATCCAATCGGAGAACCGACATCTGACAGTTCTGAAATTTGTATCATATTAAGTCGGTAAATATTCTTCATGCTTAGACCTAATTTTTATTGTAGAACAAATATAGCAAAGAATTAGTTGTTGAAAACCAGCCTGAATAATTCACAAATCGAAATTTTGAAATTTTTTGAATAAATTTAGACTTCTTTGAGAAATGATTTCCTGAATCATGCCTTGAAAAAGCTTCTAAAATCCTTTGTTGGGAGGATCTGCTGATTGGATAAAGCTGGCTTATCAACGTCGAAGATTCAGATGAAAAAATTGCACTTGCCTCTTGAATCATCGGAGTAAATAAAGAAATGGCGAAAATTTGTTTTTAAAAACTTTATCATTAGCTTTGCACCGGTATCCAAAAAAAGTAATTTTTAGAAGCACTGCAAAAAAATAGATCAAGGAATCGAATGGAGATTCTCCTTATTATGT
>JANYJP010000066.1 GCA_025358455.1 Bacteroidales bacterium | reverse complement strand
AAGACCAGAAGTGTAAATATAGTAAAGACCAGAAGTGATATAACTTCCTGAATGACATTTAGCTGGATAAGCGAATATGAACCACCTGCTGAGTTTATCTATTTAAATCGCTTATAATCCTTTGTATAACCTCTGTAAAAGGATACCCGGCTTCTTTAGTCGCTGCTACAAATCCACCATCCGGAGATATGCAGGGATTTGCGTTAATTTCAATAACAAAAACATTATCATTCCTGTCAGTTCTTGCATCAACCCTGGCATATCCTTTTAGCCCAAAAAGTTTCCAGCACGCGAGTGCTGCTTCCTTGAGATTTTTTTCTAATCGTTTGTCAAGGTTATTTCCGGGAAACTCCCTGACCGTATTTATATACTCAAAGCTATCCATTTCCCATTTAGCTTTGAAATCCACTATCCGGGGCTTGTCAGCGCCATAATTTACAAATACAATTTCAGCAGGTGGCATCACTTCAGGACCATCCCTGCCTGCTAAAACGCTCATATTGAATTCTCTGCCATCAACGAAATCTTCAATAAACCAGTGTGAATCGTCCAAACCTTTTAATTTTCCTTCAGATCCTGAATTCCATTCAAACACTGACTCCTCTGTAATACCTAATGAGCCGTCTTCCCAGATAGGTTTTACTATATATTTTCTACCTTGTTTCAGGAGATGCGACTGTGAAGGAAAATATGACGAAGGATTATTTATACCTGCATCTTTCATTGCCTTGCTGGCGAGTGTTTTATTACTGGTCAGGAACATTGCTTCAAGCGGATTTCCTGAATAGGGTATCGAATACATGTTAAGCAGAGCCGGAACGAAATAATTCAGCTCTCCCTTATTATTAATCGATTCAACAAGGTTATAAATGAAATCGTATTTTTCCGCGGCAAGAACTGCGATTTCATCCATGAAACGGTCGGTAATTCCTTTTCTGAATACAGTAATTCCGATATCAATCAGATGTTTCTCAATGTGAGACACCTGGTCAAGTACATCTAGTTCATCAGCTAACGCTCCGGCTCCCGGTTGATTATAAATAATACAACATCTCCTCATATCTCAATATCTCAGTTTTAATAATTGCCAGTTACTCATTTCCCGTTGCCAGTTAATCTAAATCAACAACCAGTAACAAGTAACCAGCAACAATCAACCAGTAAGCAATTTTTATCTTTTTATCCTCTTGATAGCTGATTTCATTATCATTTCCAGTAATGTCTGATATTCAATGCCATACATCCTGGATAATATTGGCAGGTCAGAATGAACAGGATTAAGTCCTGCAAGTGGATTTGCTTCAATAAAACAGATATTACCGTTACGGTCGGCTTTCAGATCCACTCTTCCGGCGTCAACAGCATCTAATGCTTTCCAAGCTCCCAAAGCCACTGACTTGCATTCCTCAATTATGTCAGCATCAAGAGGCTTGTAGGTACAATAATTCTGATAGTTTTCCTTCACCTCAACGGAATAGGGGAGATTATCTTTACACGTCACTTCCATTCCTCCGATTGCAACAGCCTCATCACCATATCCGACAACCCCAACAGTAAATTCTCTTCCCGGTAAATACTCTTCAACCAGCGCTGGCTGATTAAATTCAGAGAGAATCCATTCTACCATAACTTTAAGCTCAGCAGCGGATTTTACCAGGCTCTTTTCAGTAATGCCTTTACCGGTTCCTTCCGATACAGGTTTAACAAAAAGAGGATATTTGAGTTTGCAATTATCCAAATCATTCAATTTTGAGATAAGACAACCAGGACTTACCGGTACACCAGCCGCGGATACAACAAGTTTTGCAATATGTTTATTTAGCGATACTCCCATAATTACAGGACCACTGAAAACATAGGGTATTTTGTACTGGTCAAGAATAGCAGGAACTACGGATTCCCTTCCATCCCCGTAGAGACCTTCGGCAATATTGAAAACCATATCCCATCGTTTACCTGCAGCAAGCGCTTCGATAAGCTGAAAAGTATTACCGACAGGTTCTGTTTCATGCCCCATCAATTTTAGAGAATTTTCCAGAGCATCAACCGTTTCCTGCTTGTCAAATTCGGCAGTTTCATCCATGGAATAACCACGATCAGTATACCATGACCGTAAATCAAACGTCAAGCCAATTTTCATGTATAAGCCTTATTTTTCAGGATATTCACATAATACTCCTTTGTAATTACGCAGCACTATCCGTTCTTCATTGTGTTCCACAACATAATTCGGGAGCAAAGGAATTTTTCCTCCGCCACCGGGAGCATCAACAACAAACGTAGGTACAGCATATCCGCTGGTAAAGCCTCTTAGTCCCTGTATTATCTCAAGACCTTTTTTAACTGTTGTCCTGAAATGGCCTGAACCAGGAATTAAATCGCATTGATAGAGGTAATATGGTCTTACCCTTATTTTCAGCAATTTATGCATCAGCTCTTTCATAACAGGTACATTATCATTAATACCTTTCAGAAGAACTGTCTGACTTCCGAGAGGAAATCCCCCATCAGCCAGTTTGTTGCATGCTCTTGCACATTCATCTGTTATTTCAGCAGGATGCGAGAAATGCAGGCTAAGGAATAACGGGTGATATTTTTTAAGCACATTTATCAGATTATCGGTAACCCTCTGTGGAAGAACCACTGGAATTCTTGTTCCGATTCTTATAATTTCAACATGTTCAATACTACGGATATTTGAGAGAATGTAATCGAGAATATCATCCGATAAAGTGAGCGGATCACCACCACTTATAAGTACATCCCGAACTTCTTTATGGCTTGAGATATAATTAAATGCCTTCTCAAAATCCTGTTTACCAAGCTTATCAAGTCTTCCGACTGAATGCGACCTGGTACAATATCTGCAATAATTTGAACAAACCTGGGTAACTGTAAAGAGAACTCTGTCGGGGTATCTGTGAACAATACCTTTCACAGGAGAAAATGATTTCTCATGAAGAGGATCAGATTGCTCACTGCTTGTCTCAATTAATTCTTCAACTACAGGGATTACGTTTCGACGAAGTGGATGTGAAGTTTTGGTGTCGTAGATTAGTGACGCAAAATACGGCGTTATCCTGATCGGTAGACGGCCCTTAAGGTTATTAATAGCCATGATCTCCTTGTCGGATAACTTCATGATTTTATTTAGGTCTTCAATACCGGTGAAGGCATTCCGAAGTTGCCATTTCCAATCATTCCAGGAGTCGATAGTTGTTAGGGGGAAGTAGCGGTGCCTGAACTCCGAACTTCGGTTGCTAACTAACTGAATTGGGATTTCGTTTTGCGAAAAAATCGTGGTTTTCGCGCCAGGCTCTTCATCAGAAGAGCAACCCACGAGGCGACTCTCACCATGGAGTGTCGTAGCCTCATTATTGTTAGCGTTCATAACAGATGATTAGAATTTTCACCTTTTCTTTTTAGTTTGATTGTTTTAAATTTATACTGTTTATCTAAAAATATTTAGTGACGAAAATAAATAATCTATAAATACAATGTATCATTCAAACGCCATAAATATTAACACATTCAGCATTTTATTAACAATTGGAGTTTTCATATATTCAGTATTGCTATTTAATGTATTATATGTCTGCATGTTATGATGATATTTGAGTATCATATTTTTTTCTCTTAAAGGGTGTGAATTTTGATCATTTTTTATCGAATTTTGATTTATTTTTTATCAGCAGAAATTTGCAGTCGCTTTTTTCTGCCCAAATCGGGTTAGAAGAAAGTAAAATAGATTTTTTGCCGGTTCAAATCTTAAACTTCTTAAACTCAAATCAGACGATTTTATTACTTTAATTTCCGTTATTATCAAAAAACAAAAGCAATATTCCAATGTTAATTATCTTTAAGCGGATTTAGATCTGATTATATAATACATATAAGTCAATAAACAGATTATTTACTGTTTTGTTTATTGTCGTAAATACTATGGCGTCTGAGAAGAACAATAACATTAGCAATAACTGTCTGAATTTTTTTTTACTGATGCCTTCATGGGGTATAAGCAATGCATCTTCAACTCTGGTTGGTCAAAACCTTGGAGCAAAAAAACCTGAGAGAGCCGAAAGAGCCGTATGGGTAAGGAGATACCTCGACCCCTCTGATAATTAATATTTTCGCTTTCTGGATGGTTGAAATTCCTCTTAGAGGAAAATGGAAGCTTAAGGAAGTCTGGTCATGAGGCTTTAGATGCTAAAAACGCAATTAAACAGTTAAAGCATTTAATGCCCTTAATACTCATTTGATTCACCCGAATCTCTTCTATTCTTCTTAATTGTACTTCGGTTCTTTTTGCTCTCAAGCCTTCTGATCTTTGAAGAAAAGGTGGGACGGGTTGATTTTCGCTTTTTTGGAAGAGTGAGCGCTTTTGAAACTATGTCATAAAACTTTTCAGTTACAACTGTTTTGTTCAATAACTGACTTCGTTCAGACTGTGATACCAGGATGAGTTCACCTTCATTGTTGATCTTGTTCTTAAGTTTTCCGGAGATCAGTTCTTTTTCAGTTTCTGAAAAGAATAAAGAAAGCAGCAAATTAAAACGTAACTCTACTTTTGTACTTACTTTATTGACGTTCTGCCCCCCAGGGCCTCCACTCCTTGATGCTGTAAAAATGAATTCGTTTTCAGGATTCCTTTGTTTTAACTCTTCCGCTGTCATTACAAATATGTTTACTAAAGGAAAAATAAAGCAACTCCTGCAACACTTACCAGGGCGCCAAGTAGTTCAGGCAGAGTAACTTTCTCCTTATATAATACAACTGCCGGAAGAATTATAAAGACTGGCACCAGCGCCATTATTGTTGACGCAATTCCCGCTTCAGTATATTTTACTGCAACCAACGAAAATGAAACTCCCAGGAACGGACCAAAGAAAGCTCCCAGACTTGTTAACATCATACCTGGTTTGTTCTTAGTTGCTATTATAACACTACCCCATCGGGCAAGGACAGTAACGAGAATGACATAACCAAATATTCCAGCTATAATCCTTATTTGCGTTGCTGCAAAAGGATCATAATCCTTGAGTCCGAATTTGCTTAATACAAGTCCTAATGCCTGCCCTACAGCACCACCAAAAGCATATATTATACCTCTTGGTGCGAGTTTCAGCGATAGCTTTTCGCCTTTCGCTTTACGGCTGAAAATAGCCATTGCAATTCCTGAAAATGTCAATGTCATGCCGAGGTAGTGAAACAGAGTCAGACGTTCGCCAAGAATAATAAAGCTGAACAGTGCGGTAATAGGAGGGACCAGCGTCATAATGAGCATTGAGAATCTGGAACCTATAATTGTATATGACTTAAACAGGAACAGATCGCCAAATACAAAACCAACCAGTCCGGATAATGTCAGCCAGATCCAGTTATCATAACTGGCATCAATGGGGAGAATCAATCCCCTTCTGATAAGATTAAAAACACTTAAGAAAGCGAATCCTATGACGAGCCTTAGAATATTAACGGCAATAGATCCGATTCTGTGGCTTGCATTTTCAAAAGCCAGTGAAGTAACTGTCCAGAAAAAGGCCGTTAGCAGAGCTGCAAATTCGCCAAGGTGATTATTGAAGAAAATCATATTAAATACCATATATTAAAACTGGCCTGAAAAAATTCAGGCCAGTAAAAATAAGCTTAATTCTATTTTATTTCACCAAAACCGTGGAACAATCATACAGACTTTTAAGAAACATTTTGGAATAGAAAGTCAATGGCTATTCTCCCGGAATTTCAAAAACATAATTTCCTGAACCAACAGTAAATGTTAGTTTATTACCATCGGCTTTTATGTCTGATAAATTTTTGTCTTCGGAAATGCTCTTGCCATTTTCCATAGCTTTAGATGCCGAATTGACAGGTAGAATAATTGTAGCAATAGTATTCGCGGGTACTTTTATACTGACAATTATCTTATTCCCGGTTCTTTCCCATCCTGATGCAATAGATCCATAAGAACTTTCAAATGTTGCTTTGGAGAAACTCAGTTTATTGGATGGATGAGGTTGTATCACAATGTGTTTATAACCAGGGCCCATAGTCTCAATTCCTGCTGACACACGGTACATCCAGTCGCCGATTGCGCCATATGCATAATGGTTAAATGAATTCATACCAGGATCCTGGAAAGTGCTGTCGGTCTTTTCTCCATCCCAGCGTTCCCAAATAGTGGTAGCACCCTTCTTCACCGGGTATAGCCAGGATGGGTATTCTTCCTGCAGCAGGAGATCGTATGCAACATCAGTATATCCGTTGTCCGATAACACATGGCACAGATAAGGTGTTCCAAGGAAACCTGTGGAAAGACGGTTTTGTCTGCTTTTAATATCGCTGGCAAGAAATCCTGCAGCTTTTTCAGTCAGATTATCAGGTAATAGTTTAAATTTAAGCGCCAGTACGTAGGATGTCTGGGAACTGGTTCCCACTCTTCCGGCCTTTGTAACATATTCATCAATAAAAACTTCTTTGATCTTTTTAAACAGATCAGAGTATAGTTTTGCATCATCAGTTTTACCTAAGGCTTTGGCTGTTTCAGCGAGAATACTTGTTGAATAAGCGTAAAATGCGGTTGCTATGAAATCATGTTCTGTATACCCATCAGGTTCAGTATGGTTATTAACAGGAGGATGGTAGAATAACCAATCACCATATTTGCTTCCGCCTTTCCATATATAGCTGTCGCCTGCTTTTTTTCTGATATACTCTACCCATGCTTTCATACCCGGATATTGATTTTCGAGGATTTGTTTATCCCCATAAACCAGATACATTGTCCAGGGAGTAATAACTGCAACATCGCCCCAGCCTGCAGACGGCTGCACCGTTGCTGAGCCCTGTTTGTTCAGGATATCAGGAATGACATCAGGAACCTCACCACCAGGTCTTTGATCGGCTGATATATCCTTGAGCCATTTTGTAAAGAACGAAGATACATCCATATTATATGCAGCAGTCCTGCAGAACGCCTGTGCATCGCCGGTCCAACCCAACCGTTCGTCTCTCTGGGGACAGTCGGTAGGAACATCAACAAAATTACCTTTTTGTCCCCACTGAATATTATGCTGCAACTGATTTATCAGCGGATTAGAGCACTCGTAGCTTCCTGTTACCAACATATCAGAATGAACTACAACACCTGTCAGATTATCAAGCGTCAGTTTCCCCGGGAACCCTGAGACTTCAACAAACCGGAACCCCATAAATGTAAATCTTGGTTCGTATATCTCTTCTCCGGTACCTGCAAGAGTATAAGTCAGCTGAGTTTTGGCGGACCTGAGATTTGTTGTATAAAACTCACCAAATTTGTCCATTACTTCGGCATGCCGTAAAGTAATAACATCTCCTTTCTTTCCTGAAACTTTTAACCTTAGCCATCCTACCATATTCTGACCCATATCCACGATCAGACTACCTTTAGGAGTTTTAAATATCCTGACAGGCTTGATCTCCTGGATTTTTCGTATTGGAGAGCCCTCGGAAGCAATGATGTTTTTATTGTCATAATTGGCAATCCTTACACCAGTCCAGTTTTTATCATTATAAGAGGTCTGATCCCAGCCTGTTAGTTTTTTTGTAGCATCGTATGTCTCGCCATCATAAATGTCATTCATTCGTATTGCTCCCTCATTTGAAGCTTTCCAGGTCTCATCACTGGTAACCAGCGATTCAGTGCCATCAGTAAAGGTTATTTTCATATGAAGCAATAGTCCAAGTCTTTTGCCATAGACAGCCCAGTTATCGCCCCAGCCCAGAGTTCCTCTGAACCAGCCGTCGCCTAAAACTGCCCCGATAGCATTATTACCCTTTACAAGCAAACCGGTAACATCGAAGTCCTGGTATTGCAGTCGTTTACTATAGGAGGTCCAGCCCGGAGTCAGAACCTGATCTCCGACTTTTTTACCATTCAGGTGCAATTCATAAAAACCATGTGATGTTACATAAACTCTCGCGCTGGCAATTGTCTTACTTATGGTGAATTCTTTTCTGAAATGTGGCGAAGGTGCATATCTTAAAGTATCATTTGTCATTTCGATCCATTTACCTTTCCATTCCGATGGTGAGAGAAGCCCCATTTCCCAGAAACCAACTTCGCTCCACTTTGATTCCTTGCCTTTATTGTCCCATATTTTCACTTGCCAGAAATACCTCTGACCTGATTTCAGTTCAGTTCCGGCATAAGGCTGAAGTATTGATTCAGCCGATTCAGTCTTGCCAGATTGCCATACAATTTTTGAAGAAGAAAACTTGTTGTCGGTGGCAACGCGAAGAGAAAAAGCGGTTTGCATAATGTTGTTGCCAATACCTGTAATTTTCCAGGAAAGCCTTGGATGTAAAGCGCCAATCCCCACAGGATTATTCTTGTGTTCACATGTTAAATCCTTTACAGACAAATCCTGCGCAAAAGCTCCCGCATATAGAAAAAGCAATACAATAGAAAGTTTAAATGATTTCATGATTCAGGTTATTTGAAAATAATAATCAAGGTTATAAAAAATTGTCTGAATAAAAAAATATCCTAAAAGTCATTTTCATTCCTGAAAGTTTATAAATTGCAGTTCACTCAAAATAACAGTTTTTACATGAATCCGGTTGCAGGAATATTATTAATAGCGCTAGGCAGCATAGGTGCAGCCAGTTTTTATGTACCATTTAAAAAAGTCAAATCATGGGCATGGGAATCATATTGGATTACCCAGGGTGTTGCTGCCTGGTTAATAGCTCCGATATTGTTCGCATTTATCTTTGTGCCTAAGGGAGAACTCTTTCCTATTATTAATGAAGCACCGTCATCAGCAAAATTGATGGCTATGTTTTTCGGCGCTTTATGGGGTTTTGGCGGATTGACCTTTGGTTTAAGTATAAGGTATCTTGGAGTCGCTCTTGGACAAAGTATAGCATTAGGCCTTTGTGCAGCGTTCGGGACTTTAATACCTCCGTTAGTTGCCGGTAACAACCTGTTTTCGTCTACCGCAGGAATACTAACTATAATAGGTGTATCAATAACAGTAGTTGGAATTGCAATTATTGGATATGCCGGCTCACTCAAAAGCAAAGAGATGTCTGATGAGGAAAAAAGAG
>JANYJP010000063.1 GCA_025358455.1 Bacteroidales bacterium | reverse complement strand
CATTCCTTCCCTAATATTTTAATAACATCAGTGGTTTCAGAGTCAAATGGCAATTCCTCATCATAGCCAAGTTGCTTAATCTGCTTGCCTGTTTCAGCCTGAACATTTATAACAGTATTTTATTTGGAGAGCTCCGGCCATGGCTTGAAAGCAACAATTCACTGGAAACTTTCCGTCAGAAGCTAAACCCCTCATTCCGTTGTGAAAAAGGAACACCTGAAGAATTTGAGAAAGCCCTTGGTGAAGCATTAAATGGACACCCTTTATTAATGGATGATGATGATGAGTTAATAATTGAGATCGAGGAAAATAAGATTAAGGTTACTTCAAAAAAGGATACGATTTTCGAGCCACTCATAGATATTGATATTCCACCGTACTATAATGATAAGACCGAATACTATTACTATCTGATAAAAAATGAAGGAACTAGACTAATATACAATATCAATAAAGCTATAGAATTTTGCGAACCTGCAAACCTTGCAAAGTCTGCAATAAATGATACTCTGGATCGGATTAAATTTCTGTTGGCTGAAACAGGCAAGCAGATTAAGCAACTTGGCTATGATGAGGAATTGCCATTTGACTCTGAAACCACTGATGTTATTAAAATATTAGGGAAGGAATGTAAATATATTCTTAAAGTTTTTCAGACGACACTCATAAGGCTTATTCTTGAGATTCAGGAATTGTTTCCCGCACAACTTGCCAGCAACCCATTGACGGAGGAAGAGATTTACCTGAAACTGATTGGCATTCCTTCTCCAAGCATGATCGTGGCAAAAAAAATCACCAGGCTGAATGAGTTTCTTGTCAAACGTTTTATTGAAAAAATTGAATATTCTACGGAAAAGGCTATACAAAGGATTGATGAAACAAAAAAACATTTCTTGCTGTACAAAGATGTCGCCTCAACACTGTCCGATATGGCTGAAAGAAAAGAGGGATTGTCCACACACATTCAGGTCCTCGAAAATCTCATTTTTATTCGTGAATTTACCGATATGAAGGTTAATCCATCTTACGAGGAATTGCTATCCAATATTTTAGCCGAAGAAAACTTTAATTTTTTTACAACCTCTATCTTTGAAAAGATTGAAGCTCATTCTGCTCCGAATAAGCGACTTGAGGTTATAGCCAGGGAGGAAGAAAAATTATCATTTCTCAAAACAGGTTATATTATTGATAATTCTGTCTTTAAATCATCTATACCTCGGAAGATATTTAACTGGATTGAGATCCAGAAAGCCTATATAAAAGAAAACCTCCATATTGATTTCTCAAAGCTAAAAGGTGTTGACCTGCCCAAGATACAAACATCACTCACAGTCGCAGAAATTGGCTACCTTCTAAGAATACTGGAAGAGGAAAAAATTCTACAGCCAAAAAATAAAACCGACTTGTCACGTGTTTTCTCAGCCATCCTCAGTTCCAAGAAAAAGGATGATATAACCTTTGACGGACTTCATAAAGAATTTAAAGCCCCAAAGAACAAAGCAGTAAGTTTTTGGGAAGATAAATTCTTTAATCTGAAACAAAAAGCATACAAAGACAAAGAAAAATATTTAGATTAACTAGCTGGTATTCTTTGCATTTACAAATGGTTCCGGTACCATTCGGAACTACCACTCTCCTATTCTGTTGCATAGATTTGCTTCGTAATTCATCGGTTGACAGTGCCTTTGCATCCGATGAATTAAGGCACAACGAATTTTCTAATTGTTGAACTTTTAATACGATGCAAAATGTCAGATCATGTAATAATCGAGAAACTCGATAATATCGAGAAAATGCTTTCAGAGCAAAACCTTCTAAAAAAGGAAGTGCTTAATTTCAGCGAGGCTTGCCAGTACCTCGACATCAGCGAGAGCCACCTTTATAAACTTACCAGCCGGAAACAGGTACCCCACTTCTGTCCACAGGGTAAAAAACTTTACTTTAACCGGCAGGAACTGGACCAATGGTTGCAAACCAACCGCAAGAATACAACCGAAGAGGTTGAACGGGAGGCCACTGATTACATACTCAATAACAGAAGGAGGTAATCATGGAAGATTGTAAAAAGTGCAGGGAACCGCTGGAAAAAATCCAGGTACGGCTAAACACAATGCTGCTTAAACTTGAATTGAAACAACATTCTTCAGCGGAACAGGTATTTTTTGACAATCAGGAGTTTATTCAATTAATGAATATCAGCAAACAGACAGCTCAGGCATGGCGTGATTCCGGTATGATTGCCTTTTCTCAGGTTGGAAGCAAAATATACTATCGGTTACCAGATATAATGCAAATGCTTGAGAAGTACCATAAACCATCTAAATCCTGAAATCATGGCGTGTTCGACAATTTTTTCGGGATTCAACCAGCCGGTTGAGAATAAAGCTTTGCTGATTCTTATAAATGACATTAAGGAAGGAAGGTACAAGGCAGATATTGAAAATATCAGAACCCTGTTTCTATCTGGTGCCACCGATAAAGCCGATCGACTCAAAAAACAACTTCCTGCCTTCACTCCTTCCGGCACCTTTAAAGGCGGCCGCAAAGCAGAACTCCTGGACCAGTACAGCGGATTTGTCCACCTCGATTTTGATAAGCTTTTAGAAGTGCAATTTAATACTGCATTTCAGGCAATTGCCGGCATACCTTTTACATTTGCCTGTTTCAGAAGCCCAAGTGGAAACGGACTAAAAGTATTTGTTGAAGTAAACTCAGGTGCGGAGCATCATGATACTGCATACCGGCAAGTTCAATTGTATTATGAAAAAATGTTGGGAATCAGTTCAGATCCAAAGTGCAAGGATATTACCCGCTTATGCTTTGTCTCTGATGATCATGAAACATATAAAAACATTTATAATCAGATTTTTGAAGTGACTATTCCGGAAACTGAATCACAAACTAAAATTAAGAAAGAAAATATTCATGATTTTCAGGAATCATTTGAGGATTGTATCCGGTTCACTGAACAGAAAGAAAATTATCAAACCGGGAACCGGAACAATTTTGTTTATCTACTGGCTTGTAATTGCAACAGGTACGGCATTCCGGAGAATGAGGCATTGGATCTTATTATAATGGATTTCGATTTATCAGAAGTTGAAATAAAATCCTCTATAAAAAGTGCATATTCCAACCACTTTAACGAGTTTGCAAACTTTGCAAAGTCTGCAAAGAGTGGCAAAGAAGAAAGTATTCAAGCCCCCTCGACAGAGACAGTATCAGAAGATTACCTTAAAAATACACCGGTTATTCCTCTTGAAGTTTACAATGAGTTACCGGATCTTATAAAATCGGGTGCAATTGCCATAACAGATTGCAGAGAGAGGGATGTCTTTCTCACCGGGGCATTGGCGATTCTTAGCGGCTGCCTGCCAGGCATCAAAGGCATATATGCTCAACAAACAGTATATCCAAATCTTTTTTCCTTTGTTATTGCACCGGCAGCAAGTGGAAAAGGAGCCCTGAAGTTCTCCAAGATGCTTGCTGACAAGCACCACGAAGAGATATTGAAATCCAGCAGAGAGGAAAAACAACGGTATATCGGTGAACTTGAAGAGTACAAAACAAGGCAGAGAACTAAAAAGAAACACGAACCTGCTGAGGAGCCTCCGGAAGAACCGTCATTCAGAGTTGTTTTTATTCCGGCAAATTCCAGCTATGCAAAAATCCTTTCACATCTTGAACAAAACCGTGGTGAAGGTATTATCTGCGAAACGGAAGCCGATACAATGGGAAATGTACTGAAGCAGGAATGGGGAGGTTATTCCGATATGCTCCGGAAAGCATTTCATCATGAAAGGATATCGAGTTCAAAGAAAACAAACAACGAATATATTGAGGTGAATGAACCCCGGCTGGCTGTTGCTTTATCCGGCACTCCAAACCAGGTTACCGGATTAATAGCTACAGCTGAAGATGGACTTTTCAGCAGGTTCATTTTTTATGCGTATAAAGTTGAACAACTGTGGAGAGATGTATCACCTTATGCAAACAGCATAAACCTTACTGAACATTTTACAAGGCTTTCAGCGCAGGTTTATGAGCTGATTTTATTTCTGAATCAATCTCCAGCTGAAGTAGAATTATCTCAGCCGCAGTGGCAGAATCTGAACAATACCTGCAGCCGGTGGTTGCAGGATGTCACTGCATTTGCCGGTGATGATGCCGGGAGTATTGTAAAACGACTTGGTTTGGTTCTATATCGTATTGGGATGATCTTTACAGCTCTCAGGAAATTTGAAAATGGCGATGCATCTGAAAAAGTGATATGTACAGATCAGGATTTTGATTCTTCATTAAAACTTGCTGATATATTTTTGCAGCACAGTTTGCTTATGTTTCATAATTTGCCAAAGCAAAATGAAAATTCAGTTTTCCGTTCAGGAGATAACAAACGAAAATTCTTTGATGCCCTTCCCCACGATTTTAAGCGGGCTGAGGCCATTGAATTAGGAAATAAATATAATTTATCAACCCGATCAGTTGATAACCTGCTTAAAGAGCTTACAGGAAAATATCTTTCCCAGCCGCAATATGGCTGTTATTCTAAATGTTAAACTTTTCCTGTTCACTTTGTAAAAACTGCAAGCTTTGCACAGTCTGCAGTTTTTCTTTTTTTTCTTTTGTGGTTCTTTTTTTATGTTTATTTTTGTCATTGTTTGACAAGACAACACATAACAATATGAGCCAGTTTAGTGAACATATCCGCAGCCTGCGTGAGAAAAGGAAAATTCGGCAACGTGAGGTTGCAGCCTGCTTAAAAGCTGATACTGCTTTTGTAAGTAAGTTGGAAAAAGGCGAACGACAGGCACGCCGTGAACAGGTGCTTTTACTTGCTGAACTTTTCAAAGTTGACAAAGAAGAGTTGCTTTCTCTTTGGCTTGGCGAAAAGGTTTACGATGTATTGAAAAATGAAGATGTAGCAAAACAAGCCCTGAAAGTAGCTGAAAAGAATATTGATATAAACAAGAAAAATAAATAGCAGAATGGCAAAAAAGAATAATAACGAAGATGCCTCTTTAGAAGTTAAACTTTGGCAAACGGCAGATAAACTAAGAAAAAATATGGATGCTGCCGAATACAAGCATGTTGTTTTGGGTCTTATTTTCCTAAAATATATTTCTGATGCTTTTGAGGAGCTATTCAATAAACTAAAAAATGGTATTGGTGAATATGAAGGGGCTGCCCCGGAAGACAAGAACGAATATACCGCAGAAAAAGTCTTTTTTGTACCTCCTCAAGCCCGATGGTCATATTTACAGGGCAGGGCAAAATTACCATCAATTGGTAAAGATGTCGATTCTGCTATGGATGCAATTGAGAAAGATAACCCTTCATTAAGAGGGGTTCTTCCAAAAGTATTTGGTCAGGAAAAACTGGACAAACAAAATCTCGGAGGATTAATTGATAAAATTGGTTCTGTTGCTATTGGTACTGAAGAAGCTAAAAGCAAAGATATTTTAGGTCAGGTTTATGAGTATTTTCTTGGAGAATTTGCTTTAGCCGAAGGTAAAAAAGGTGGTCAGTTCTATACTCCTGGCAGTGTGGTTAGGCTTTTAGTTCAAATGCTCGAACCTTTTGAAGGCAGGGTTTTTGACCCTTGTTGTGGTTCCGGTGGCATGTTTGTTCAGAGCGAAAAATTTATTAATTCACATCAGGATTATTACAAAAAAAATAATGGAAGAACTCTTTCATTAAATCCATCCGACCGTATTTCCATTTATGGGCAGGAGAGCAACCAAACCACTTGGCGTTTATGCAAAATGAACCTTGCTATTCGAGGTATTGATAGCAGTAATGTAAAATGGAATAATGAAGGTAGTTTTTTAAATGATGCTCACAAAGACCTGAAAGCCGATTACATTCTGGCAAACCCTCCCTTTAATGATAGTGATTGGAGCGGTGAATTGTTGAGAGATGATGCACGTTGGAGTGTACTTGGTGAAAAACTGCCTCCACCTCCTGCAAATGCAAATTATGGATGGATTCAGCACTTCATCTATCACCTTGCCCCAACAGGCAAAGCTGGTTTTGTATTAGCAAAAGGTTCTTTAACTACAAGAACCAATAATGAAGGGGAAATTCGTAAAGCAATGATTGAAACCGATTTGATTGATTGCATTGTAAACCTTCCAACAAAATTATTTTTAAATACTCAAATCCCGGCTTGCTTATGGTTTTTAAGCAGAAGTAAAGCACAACACAAAGGCAATATTCTATTTATTGACGCTCGTAATCTTGGGTTTTTGGTCAACCGCAAAAACCGTGATTTATCACCCGATGATATAAAACTTATCTCTGAAACTTATCATAACTGGCGGACTGGCGATGACGAATACAAAGATGTACAGGGTTTCTGTAAATCAGCTTCACTTGACGAAGTGAGAGCTTTAAGTTATATTCTTTCTCCTGGCAGATATATCGGTTTGCCTGATGATGAAGAAGATTTTAATTATGAAGAACGTATTGCAAAATTATCATCAGAACTGGCAGAGCAAATGAAACAAACATTTGAACTTGACAAGAAGATTGCCGAGAACTTAAAGAAAGTAGGAATTACATTACCCTTATAACATGGACAGAACTTTTAAATATCAAAATGAATTAATCGCTGTTGCTGAGTTTCGGGCTTGTAATTTTCCACCCGATAATTTGCGTTTGCCTGATTTTGCTGATGATGCCTTCCGTTTCATTTTTGATAATGCCGAACATCCCAATAATCACAAACCACCTTTCTTAAATAAACCAAAGCGGGCTAACAATCCCAATGACAATATGAAAAGCGATGGTTATGCTTTGTCTTGTTATGAACAGGAAATGCAAGCAAAAACTGCTTTTAAGAAGTTATCAAGCAATATCAGAAACTTTTCTCAAACTGCAGGGAACAGCTTATGTAAGGGAATGCTTGATGAAAATGATGGGCTGGTTGATAATACCACAAATAGCGGGCATTTCAATTTGTATGAATATGAGGGTTGCGATTTATCTCAGAAATTTGTTTTCACCGAAAAATTAATTGATTAACATGGAACTCCTTAATAGTATCATATTGCCCCGGTTACCTTTGCCTACTTTAAGGAAAGTAAGCGACCTGCTCTATTTTGATGGTCCGCTATTGTCTCATTTTGTTTCCGACAAATACGACAACTATCTTTATTATTGGGTGGAAGTAGATGAGAATTTTAACCGATGGTTAATATTCAGGGTTGTTTTTGAAGATTTGGAAGCATATTACCAGAAGAAAAAAACTTTACAGGAACTTATCCTTAATCCGGCAGACAGTTGTTTGTATTCTGTTGATATTGATGATAGCCTTCAATATCATAATATTGGAATGGTGTATCCTCAGGAATTACCAACTTCTTATATTCCGGCTCAGGATAGTTTGTATTTTGGGGAGCCATATTCAGAGAACTTCGATATATATTCCTATTCCCAGAAATACAACGCAGGTATTCTGCAAACCTATTATAAAAATTCATCAAAGGTTGGTTATGGCACCATTGACCTTTCAGTTCTTGCTCCATCACTATTTGCATTTCAATTTTTATCTGATGGGTTAGGTAAGAGTTTTGTAAAAATAAAGCATAAGAAAAATCTTGAAATTGACGAGAAAATACGTCCTAAGTTTAATAAATTGGAATACCAGCCAATAACATCTTATGAAATGGTAGGCATTACTCCGGGTTCTTTTGGGATGCTGTTCCGAACAAAAGACCGTCAAACTTCAATACCAAATACCCTTACCCTGTCTGATGAGTTTACAAAATATGTAATGCAATTTATCGAAGCCAGTTTCGACTATGATCATTTAAAAGAGTTTGTAAGACAGGTTGACATTAAATCAATCAACAAGTATCAGGACTTACTAAAATCTATCATTCATTTCAAATTGCAATTTAACCTGCATTGGGCAAATGCAATAAGTAATCAGGAGTACAAACAAAAAATAAATTTCAAGCAAGCGGATGAAATTTTGAGAATTTTTGAAAGAATTGATTTTGAAAACAGCGAGGATATTAAAATAACCGGGAGATTTATTGCCCTCAATCTTAAACTTGGTTCTTATTCGTTCCAGTCCATTGATGATGATGTGCATTCTACAGGTCATTTAGACAATGACAGGCAGGAAATGGCTTATATGATTGCTTTTAACAAAACATACGATGTAACAATAAAACGAAAAGAAACTAAGCTGGCAGGCAAGAAAAAACCGAATATCGATGATATGCTCGTTTCTTTTGTTGAAATAAATACTTTGAATAATGAGTGATTGGAAGGAATATAAACTCTCTGAAATAGTTGAGATAATTAAGGACGGCTATCAACCCAATAGTAATGATGTCCTTAATTATATTGGACTTGAACACATCGAGCAGGAAACGCTTCGATTAAATTCAATTGGGAAGTCAACTGATGTAACCAGTAACAAATTCAAGTTTCAGGCAAATGATGTTTTATTCGGAAAACTTCGTTGCTATTTCAGAAAGGTTGTAAAGCCAAATTTTAATGGTATTTGCTCAACGGATATATGGGTGTGTAGGGCAAAGCAAGGGTTTAGCCAAAATTTTATTTTTTACTTTTTAGCAAATTGGGACTTTGTAAATACTGCTGATGGTGGAGAAGGTGGTACGCGTATGCCTCGTGCTGATTGGGAATTTTTAAAAAATACAGTTTGGTATCTTCCAGAAATCCTAGAACAAACAGCAATTGCATCCATCCTTTCCAGCCTTGACAATAAAATTGATTTATTACACAATCAAAATAAAACCCTCGAAGAATTTGCCGAAACACTGTTTAGACAGTGGTTTATTGAAGAGGCAAAAGCGGAATGGGAAGAAAAAGGGTTGGATGAAATTGCTGTATATTTGAATGGTTTGGCACTGCAAAAATATCCTGTCATTGGTTACGATTATTTGCCGGTAATAAAAATTAAGGAAATGAAACAGGGTATTTCCGAAAATACCGATAAATGCAGTAATGAAATCCCATCACAATACATTATAAACAATGGTGATGTATTATTTTCTTGGAGTGGCAGTTTAGAAGTAGTTGTTTGGCATGGTGGCAAAGGAGCTTTGAATCAGCATCTATTTAAAGTAAGTTCAACCAAATATCCTAAGTGGCTTTATTATTTTGCGACAAAACAGCATTTAGAAAATTTCCGGATGATTGCCGAATCTAAGTCAACAACAATGGGGCACATTCAAAGAGAACATTTAAGGGAAGCCAAAATATTAATACCACCTGATGATTTGTTTATTGTGTATGATAAAGCAATTGCCCCCATGTTTGACAAATTGATAATCAATATAAACGAGATTTTTGTTTTAAAACAATTTCGAGATTCATTATTACCCAAGTTAATGAGCGGAGATTTGAAAGTTAACATGTAAATAGATGGAACGATTAAAAGCGATAATAGAACAACACAGCCGTTGGCAACCTCTTGGCGAATACATCGAACGCATTGAGGGGTATAGCCAATCTGATTTTTCGCTTTGTGTCGAAAACGCAAAATCTCTTTTAGAGAGCATTGCAAAAGAAATATGTACTCAAAAAGCAAGAGATTATTCTAATGCCGATAATCCCGGCAAACTTCTAAAACTTGCCTTTGGCAGTTTGGGTTATACCGAAAACGACACTTTTAGGCAAATTGGTCAGTCTATCGCAAATATTGGTCAGCAAATGGGTAACCTCCGGAATGAAATCGGAAGGACTTCACACGGCAGAACCCTTGACGAATTGCGTAACAGAGAGGAAATAGTAAATTCATATTCTGCGGAATTTTTATTATTATCTGTTGAAATAGTTGCTTCATTTCTTATTCAGCTTTTTGAAACCGATAACCCACGTGTACCTGTCGAAGAAACAATCATCGAATACAACGAGAATAACGATTTCAATGATTTCTGGGACGAGCTTTATGGTGATTTCGATATGGCTGAATATTCATATTCAGCAAGCGAAATTCTTTATAACCTTGACCCAAGTGCTTACGAAACAGAATTAAATGCATTCAAATTAATACCAGATGAAACCGGTAACTGAAGATAATATCGAAAAATTTGCAATAGAAGTATTGCGTTCATTAGGTTGGGAATACCTGCCAGGTATTTCTATTGCTCCTGGTGCGGAGCTTTCCGAAAGAGATAACTTTGAACAGGTAATATTGGTAAATCGCCTTCGTAAAATAGTAAAGCAGATTAACCCCAATATTCCAAGTGATGCACAGGAACAAGCCATTCAAAAAGTATTACGGATTTATTCTCCCGATTTACTGCACAACAACGAAACATTTCACCGCTTACTAATTGAAAAAGTAAAAATACCATACCAGCATGATGGTTACGAACGCAGCCACGAAGTCGCATTAATTGATTTTGAAAACCCTGCAAACAACGAGTTTCTTGTAATTAACCAATATACCATTGTCGAAAACAATCAGAACAAACGGGCAGACATTTTGCTTTTTGTTAATGGTATCCCTTTAGTGGTAATAGAAATAAAAAATGCTGCGGACGAAAACGCAACTATTAAAAAGGCTTACGACCAAATACAAACCTACAAAGCCACGATTCCAAGTTTGTTTAATTTCAATTCTGTTTGTATTATTTCCGATGGCATGGAAGCAAGAGCTGGCAGTCTTTCGGCAGATTTCAGCCGTTATATGGTATGGAAAACAGCCGATGGTAACAGGGAAGCCTCTCGTTTTATTCCTCAGTTGGAAGTTCTTTTAAAAGGGATGCTAAACCCAGCTACTCTGCTCGACCTTATCCAAAGCTTTATTGTATTTGAAAAAACAAAGAAGGAAGATCCCAAAACCGGAATTTCACAATTTGTAACTGTAAAAAAACTTGCTGCATACCACCAATATTATGCTGTCAAAAAAGCCGTTCAATCTGCAATAAAGGCATCAGGAGTTAATGGTAATAAAAAAGGTGGTGTAGTATGGCATACCCAAGGTTCCGGTAAAAGTTTAAGCATGGTTTTTTATGCTGGTAAATTGATTACTGCACCGGAAATGAAAAACCCAACAATTGTAGTCATTACAGATAGAAATGATTTAGACGACCAGTTGTTTGATACGTTTGCAGCATCAACCCAATTATTGCGTCAGGAACCTGTTCAGGCACAAGACAGGGAACATTTGAAAGAATTGTTGAAAGTCGGTTCCGGCGGGATTGTTTTTACAACCATCCAAAAGTTTTTACCAGATGACGGCAAAACAGATTTTGATTTACTTTCTTCAAGAACAAATATTGTTGTAATAGCTGATGAAGCACACCGCACCCAATATGGCTTTGAGGCTTCATTGAGAGATGTCAAAGACACTGAGACAAAAGAAATAATAGGAAAGCGTATCGCGTATGGCTTTGCAAAATATTTACGTGATGCTTTACCCAATGCCACTTACATTGGCTTTACAGGAACACCTATTGAAAATACTGATGTAAATACCCCTGCGGTTTTCGGACAGTATGTGGATATTTACGACATTTCTCAAGCGGTTGCCGATGGCTCTACCGTTCGCATATACTACGAAAGCAGGTTGGCAAAAGTGAATCTCGATGAAGAAGGGAAACGGCTTATTGAGGAGTTCGATAAAGAAATTGAAGAAGATGAGGAGGTAACAGACAAGCAGCGGGCAAAAGCAAAATGGACTAAACTGGAGGCTATTGTTGGCAATAAGGATAGAATAAAGAATTTGGCAAAGGATATTGTTTCGCATTTAGAGCAACGGCAACAGGTATTTTCCGGTAAAGCGATGATTGTATCAATGAGCCGAAGAATTGCGGTTGAATTATATAATGAAATAATTGCTATTAAACCCGATTGGCATAACGAGGATAATTCCAAAGGCTCTATCAAAGTTGTAATGACCTCTCCAAGTTCTGATGGTCCAGTTATGCAGAAACACCATACAACTAAAGTTCAGCGAAGTGCTTTAGCCGATAGATTCAAAGACCCTGCTGATAACCTCAAGTTAGTAATTGTTGTGAATATGTGGCTCACAGGATTTGATGCTCCGTGTTTGCATACCCTATATATTGACAAACCAATGCGAGGTCACAATTTAATGCAGGCAATAGCAAGGGTTAACAGAGTATTTAAAGATAAACCGGGTGGTTTGGTTGTTGATTATTTAGGTATTGCAACCGATTTAAAAAAGGCACTCTCGTTCTATTCAAATGCAGGTGGTAAGGGAGACCCAACTTTAGATATAGAAAGAGCAATTGAGGCAATGCTCGAAAAACTCGAAGTAATAAGGCAAATGTTTTTTGAAGAAAGTAAATCCTATAAAGATATTATTGTAGAGGAGCCACAAGCCTATTATGAAAATTTCCCTGGAGTTGGATTTAATTACAAACGTTTTTTCAATGCTGATGCAAAAAACAAACTTTACATCATTTTACAGGCAGAAGAACACATTTTAGGTTTACAGGACGGCAAAGCACGCTTTATAAAAGAAGTTTCTTTATTAAGTCAGGCATTTGCTCTGTCAGTACCGCACGAAAAGGCGATGGCAATCAAAGATGAAGTTGCTTTTTTTCAAGCTGTCAAAGCTCGTCTTGTAAAATTTGAAGTAACAGGTAAAGGAAAATCTGATGCCGATATTGAAACAGCCATCAAACAAATTATTGATGAAGCATTAAGCTCTGATAAGGTTGTAGATATTTTCGATGCAGCAGGTGTTGAAAAACCGGAAATATCAGGTCTTGAAGTCTTGTCTGATGAATTTCTTTTGGAAGTAAAAGGCATGAAGCATCAAAATCTTGCTTTAGAACTGCTAAAGAAAATTCTGAATGATGAAATAAAAACACGTTCCAAAACAAATCTTGTTAGAAGCAAAAAACTTCTTGAAATGCTTGAAGGGGCTATAAAAAGGTATCAAAACAACTTGCTTTCAACAGCAGAAATAATTCAAGAACTAATAGAGATTGCCAAAGAAATTAAAGCATCAGATCAACGGGGTGCGGAACTGGGTTTAAAAGAAGATGAAATAGCGTTTTACGATGCACTCGAAACCAACGACAGTGCGGTTATAGTATTAGGAGACGATACACTAAGAATGATTGCCCATGAAATAGCTGATAAAGTAAAAGCCAACGCAACAATTGACTGGACAATCAGAGAAAGTGCAAGGGCAAAATTAATGGTATTGGTACGCCGTACATTAAATAAATATGGCTATCCTCCCGACAAACAGCAAAAAGCAATTGAAACAGTTTTAAAACAAGCCGAATTATTGGCAGATTTTTTTACAAGTAAAAAATAATTAAAATGTAGTATTATGGCTCTTAAACCTGAAATACCAAATAATGAACTGACTTTGTTGCCACCCGACAGGGATGCAATTGAAACCAAAGCCATTTTAAGGCAGGAAAGCAAGGCAGCCGTTGCACTTGCTGAATTAAAAGGCTTGGCTCATACGCTACCAAACCAGAATATTCTTATCAATGCCATTGTTTTAAAGGAAGCCAAAGCATCATCCGAAATTGAGAACGTGATAACCACCCACGATTCATTATACCAGGCATTAACGGCTAAATCATTCAAACCAGATTCTGCCACCAAAGAGGTACTTCGCTATCGTGAAGCATTGTTTGCAGGTACTGAGTTTATCGGCAAAAATGGATTTTTAAGCACCAATGGCATTATTCAGGTTCAGAATATTCTCGAAGAAAACACGGCAGGGCTTCGCCAACTGCCCGGCACAACTTTAAAAAATGATGCCACCGGAGAGACAATCTACACCCCACCCGATGATAAAGATGCCATCAGCAAGCTGATGTCTAATCTGGAAAAATTCCTTAATATAGATGAAGATGATGAAGTTTCGCCACTAATCAAGCTGGCAGTTCAGCATTACCAGTTTGAAAGCATTCATCCATTTTATGATGGCAACGGAAGGACAGGTCGCATTGTGAATATGCTTTACCTGATGTTGAAAGGGTTATTGGATAGCCCTATACTCTACCTCAGCGGATTCATTATCCAAAATAAGGGAGAATATTATCGCTTGTTGAGAGATGTTACGTTTAACTCTGTTTGGGAACCATGGATACTGTATATTCTGAAAGGCATTGAGCAAACAGCCTCAGATACAATAAAGCAGGTTAATAGCATTAACAGCCTAATTCTCGAAACCATTGAGAAAGTTAAGGTCGAGAAACCTCAGGTGTATTCCAAAGAATTTATTGAATTGCTTTTTGAGCATCCCTATTCAAAAATCGAACATCTGGAATTTAAAGGTATTGCAAAACGTAAAACTGCCGGTAAATATCTTTCCGAATTAGCAGAAATAGGAATATTGGAACCTCAAAAAATCGGAAAGGAGATAATTTACATAAACAAAGCACTTTATGAACTTCTTAAAAAGTAATTTATTCAAATATAAGTATCACATACCCACGTTACAAAAACATGGGCATTCTGTACCCATGTTTTCAACACGTGGGCAATATTTTAAATATTTTGCCCATATTCAAATAACATGGGCATTTCATGCCCACGTTTTTTAAAACTAAATATCTAATTTTCATGACAGAGCAAAATCTTATACTAAACATTCTTACATTCAATCACCCGGTTGAACAAAAGGATTTTGCATTCTATACTGAAAAGAGGAATGGCAGTTTTCCAATTAATAAATATGAGTTCCCGGTAAATATTGAAGAGATCTTTCCGGAAGTAAAAGCACAGCAACTTGAGCGTCTTTATACTGAATTTGAAAGCTCGGATGATAAAAAAGTTGTAATTAAAGTAAATCTTACAAAAAGCACCCTGTTTGCAAAACACTATTATTCATGGCTAATTCTCAACCACTTCAAAACGGTAGCTGATGTGGTTAATTCAAATTTTGTAAGGGATTTGGAAGTATGGTTTTCTGATAAGATAGAAAGCACACCAGGTTACAATGCATACAAAGTTTTTACACTGAGAGTACAGATTGGCCGGAATGGAGCAAATCAGGAATTAGTCATATCCCACGATGGAAAGTAAATCCTTCCAAACCTGATTTTTTTAGTTACAATTTACGTTTAGGAATAAAAAAATCTGCTCTTGTTAACCCACATTCCTTTGCCATATTAATTGACCAGTTTATATCTCCTGCTCCCAGCCCATGTGTGTTTGACCCAAATGTAAACTTTGCTCCCGCAGCTTTAGCCATTTTAATAAATTTAGCATTTGGGATTTTAAATATGGAATTTATCTCGATAGCAACATTGTTTTTTATTGCAGCATCAATAAGGCTTTTCATACGCACATTAGTCCATAGCTCATCATATCTTGTATAAAGTGCATCAGGAAGATATGTCGGATTAGCCCAGATATTGATAGGTTCTGCCAGAACTTTTAAATTATGAGCAATATAGCGTTCCATAAATTCCTGAGTTTCACCTAATGGCATGCCCGCAACCCAGATATAAAGCATCTTCCCATTTTTATTCGGGAATATCATAGCATCGGCCAGAATATAATCAACCTTATTTAAAACCTCTTTTGAAAATATACTGAGCCAATCCCGCCGGCTTACCTGTAACGCCAGATAGAGTTTATTTTTACTGGCTAATTTAATACGATCAATCACCAGACTATCATTGATTTTGATATCGTTGTTAACGAATTCTTCTGCAATCCCTAAAATAACACCTTTTTCTTTTGAGAAGGCAGCAGCCTTTTCATAAACCAACGCGGCATTAGCCAATGATTGTCCTTCATAATTTAAATGATAGTGAAGATCCATTTTTGGGAGATCAGCATCTGGAAGATCCCTTTTATAGCTGTTTAAAAATAAAACGACTAAAATTAAAACAAATGATTTTAATAAAAATTTCATGGTATATAGTTTAGTTTAATAATTTTTAACACAACGAACTGTAATTTCCTCTTTCTTCTTACGGGAGAAGATTAAAAAAACCGGAAGGATCAGAGCTGAAACACTGCTAGAGTTTTTCATAAAGGTAAATAATTTGTTTAACTATCTTAAGTTATCATTTGGGCCAGAGGTATACCCCTTGCTTTACTTGTTTAAAATTGGTTTTGACATTTTTATTAGCTTTGTCAATTGGATCTTTATTAATGTACCAATGAAACCTGCCTTTGATAAAGAGTTAATAGTTTAATGTGAAATTGTAAAATGGGCTACAACCTTTCAAAAAAAAATAAGATATCTCCTATTGAGCTTCCTTGTAAGAAGACAATATATTATTCTCCTGAGGAGGCTCAGGATATGATAAACTATATAAAAGAAAACCGGAGTATAAAGGAAATACACGCGTATAAATGCATGACCTGCGGTTTCTGGCACTTAACGAGCTCTAAGAAGTAATGCATCATTTTCCTATTGCCTGGCTTTTGCTATCGCTTTCCACGTCGATCTTCCGATCGAGTTTTTTAACATTCTTTCCCTTGTTGAACTTATAGGAATAGCTGAACTGGATAAAACCTGAAACATTGAATCCTACATCATTCCGTGTATAAAATGCAGGAGTTTCAGTTATAGTCTTCTGGAAGTTAATATCCTTTGAAAAAGGCAATAACCAGAATATACTTACACTATGATCCTTCATCTGTTTCTGACCACCTATACCGTAAAAGGGAATACTGTATGTTTTGCTTTGGGCACTCCTGTTAACGCCATTAAAACTTACGAAAAGAAATGCGGTGGCTGTCTTTTTCTTATCAAGCTGTGCAAACGCATAACTGGTTATACTGTACGAGAAATAATCGAGGGCAGGGATAGTAAGTGATTGTCCTGTATACTCGTTGATATGCCCTTTGTAGATCCGTGCATTGATATTTACATACCAGAGCATGGTATTAACCCCTCCGCCTGTTTCATAACCGCTGAGAAGGTTAAATGATTTGGTAAATGTCGTTAAGTTACCTGTGATTGGCGAAGTTATTACCTGATATTCTCTCCCTATCTTATTTGTATAATACTCCTTATAAATGTAAGGCGAAAAATAATTGCTGCCAAAGTTCCATGTATATGTAAGTTGCATACGGTCACGGTAATCAGGCTTCAGATTTGGATTACCCTGTGAAACATCATAATTCTGTCCTACTTTATAATAAGGATTCATATCGTAGATACCAGGCCGGTTAATTCTCCGGTTATAAGTGAATTTTAAGTTATGTGAAACTGAAAATTTATATTGAAGATTGAAAGAAGGTAAAAAACAGGCATAGTCAGGTGTTGTTACCGAATCAGCATTAATATGGCTGTCTTCAACCCTTATCATACCCTGTACTCCGATTTTTTTCACATTCCAGGTAATACCGGTGTAAACCGAATTTCGAAACTCGTTATATTCAAACAGGTTATTCGATTCCGCATTATTGATATTAAAAAGATAGCTCATCTGCTGATTATATAGCTGATACCCTGATTCAATTTTCGCATTCATTCCAAGGGGCTGGACATAATTCAATTTAATTGACAAATAATCCCTCTTATTCAGATCATCCTCCAGCCTGGAATATGTACTGATTTGTGAATCGGTATTATAAAGGTACCGGGTATTTGTAAAATCATTTCCGGTATTTGAATTAAACCAGTATAAGTTAGCCTCAGCTGTGAATTCCTGGATGGGCTTATTAAAAGTCTTTTTGTAGAACATTGATGCTGAAGTTTCATCACTATGCATTTTATTGGTGTTCTGCGATAAGATTGTATTCAGTGGGATGTTGTTTTTTAAAAGGAAAGTTTCACCCGGGATATCTACATTCTGATCTATGGGCTTATAGCTGATGCTAAAGCTGAGGTTGTTTTTATCGTTCATGTAATAATCGAAGCCTGTGTTAATGGAGGAATTTGTAACTTTGATTGCTCCTCTCCCTGACATATTGCTTGCGGAATCAATCATTGTAAAATTGTTTAACGTTGATGTATTGATTCTCAGGCTTTGTAAAAAGGTAAAACCAGTCACGTAAAACGTCACTTTGCCCATCGCGTAATCGAGACTACCGGTAGCAGAAGCCGTAGGCTTATTAAACGGTTTAATACTTAGCCCCACATTTCCATTCATACCATACCTGGCTTCTTTTTTCAGGATAATATTTATCACCCCGTCGATATTTCCTTCGTATTTACCGGAAGGGTTGCTTATAATTTCAATACTCTTTATATCCGATGGAAGAAGCTTGTTGAGATATTCCCTGTCGCGTTGTCTTCCGTCTACCTGTATTATAAAATTACTGCTGCCGTTAAGCGTTATATTGTTCTGAAAATCCACATTTACCTGAGGTATCTTCTTTAAAATATCGTACCCGTTAGTTGAGGTTTTGGCGATTACTTCGGGAACGGAATAGACAGTACGATCGACCATTTCCTTGCCCTTCATACGCTCACCGACCACTGCCACTTCATTTAAGCTGGCTGTGGTTTCGCTTAAATATATTGTATCAACAACTGACACTCCATTTCCTGCCTCTGCAGTTACACTCTTTCCATTGACTTTGTAACCTAAGTAACTTACCTTCATAAAATAACTGCCCGGTTTTACTCTTTCAAATAAGTAGCCACCGTCTGTTAAAGTAATAACCCCTGTAATCATAACTGAATCTGGTAGTTGTACCAGTGCAACAGAAGCAAACTGAATGGGCGATTTGTCTTTCTCAAGGCATACTTTCCCTTTGATGCTTTGACCTTGTGCAGTTATGGAAGTTATCAGCAGAGCCAAAAATATATATTTTCTCATTTTACTTTCTGATCAATTTATTGCAATGAAATAACTTTCGATTCCCCGCTAATATCCATTGGTATTTGCATACTCATACCCGGCACAGTAAGTCCGAGAGTTCCCGCAATATGCGTTTTTGCCTTATTTTCAATTACCAAACCCGTACGTATATCAAGAACAAGGTTTGATTTACTTAATCCTTTTAGGTCGTCATAATTTATTTTAGCACCACCGGCTTCCATCGGACCAGCATTCTCTTGTGCCTTAATATTTGATTCTGCAGTTATATTTGCAGCATTTCCATTTATCCCCTCCAAATGATAATTTGTTAATATGTCGAGTGACATTCCGCCGGAATTAGTATTTACAGTTACACTCCAGTTATCGCCTGTAGATACCTGTTTGCCCGGTAAATAATTGGTATACATTTCAATCATGGTTTTTAGTGCTTTATCGCTGACCATATTTATTATCTGGGTTTTTACACCTGAGGCAAGCGGGCCGGTAAGAGCAATGGAACTGGTATCTTTCATTATTACATCAGATAACATTTTAGCATTCACGATTTCAAGTACCTTGCCTGAAAAATTCATTTTGATATACAGGGCGTTCTTTGTTAATCGGTTCATAATGGATGATATGACTTCGGCTGTTTCTGTTGATTTGATATTACCTTCGGTTAGGGAACTCATATTAACTGCTTTTCCCATTGAATTAGTATTGGATATAAGGGTATCAAACCGTACTTCAGCGATTATAAAATCAGCGGTAGCATCAACCATTTTAATAGAAACAGTATTATTGGTTTGGGATTCTATGGTTTGCTGATTCCCATTCACCGTTTGTATAATTGTCTGTTCCGAAGTAGCAGTAAACCGGTAAACTTTATTTTTCTCGAGGTTCATTTTCAGGTTAACACTGTTTTGTGCAATGATGGAAATACAGTACAGGAATGCAAAGCTTGATAAGAAAATCTTTTTCATCAGGTAAGTTTTAAGAAGTTTTTACAAAATTAACCTGCTATTGTGTTGTAGAAATACTTTATCGGTAAATGGATGTATTTAACAGGTGAGTTACAGGTATGGCAGATAAGTCAGTACCTAAAATCTTCCGTAGGCTACAAAAGCTGCCATTAAAAAAATGAACACATTAGTTGCAATACCTTTATATTCGCTTTTTTTCAGATGAACAAGATTTGTTGCCAAAACCATTATTATGCAGAAACCTACAGCTGACACCGGAGTAAGAATAGGAACAATACCTGTCAGCCATGGAACTATTAGTCCTATTGCACCTAGTAACTCAGATAGTCCGATGAATCTGACTGTGCCCATTGAGAAGTCATTAACCCAGGGGAATTGTTTAATTAATTTTTCTCTTGGCTGAGTCGATTTTGTTATACCGGCAAATGTAAACATGGCTGCCATTAATCCCTGAACAATCCAAAGTTCTGTATTCATATTCAAATTATTAGAGGTTGCTTTCTTTTATACTCTAAAGTTAATGAATTTGTATTGAAACTCAATATGTCTTCATTTTCTCTGTATCAACCTTAACAAGCCGGTTCAATAACTGAATAATCGTGGGCAGCTTTTTCACACTTCATTGGAATAAGAAAATTATCCTCATATTTACTCCGTCATAAAGAATGATAATAATGTCGAAAGTACTTTCTGAAACTAAATTTAAATTTATTGTACTATTAGCTATTGTATGTCAGCTGCTTAATACCTCTTGTACCAAACAGGTTTACCGTGAATCAACGTTTCAGAATATCAAAAGTCATTCTGAAACGAACAAACTTGAAATTTTTCTGAACTCAGGTACTGAGAAAAAGATAAATACCCGTAATACCAGTGCAGATGAGATCATTTTAACCGCCAGAAAGTACATAGGTGTGCCTCATTGTATGGGAGGAACGACCATGAAATGCATAGATTGCTCCGGATTGCTGGTTGCGGTTTTTGCAAAACATGGGATAATCCTTCCCCATAATTCCGAAGAACAGGCACGGTACGGAGAAATAATATCAGAAATGAAGAAACTGATAAAAGGAGATCTGGTCTTTTTTATCAGATCATATAAAACGCACAATTTCATCACCCATTCAGGCATTTATCTGGGTAATGATAAATTTATTCATACTTCTTCCAAAAGTGGTGTAACCATCACTTCCTTAAGCGATCCATGGTGGAAGGAAAGATTTATTTTCGGCACCAGGGTGCTGGAATAATTAAACGGTTGACTTTGATTTCGTCATGATCATTGGGTCTTTATTATCTGTCAGGCCCTTTGATCTATATGTCTGAATCACTCATACTTTAACGCCTTAGTCGGATTAATACGTGATGCTTTATAAGAATGGATAAATATCGTCAGAAGTACCACAACAGTTGAAAATATAAATGGTACAACAAATACCCACCAGCTAATGGATACTTTATATGAAAAATTATTTAACCATCCTGACATAACATAAAGTGTCACCGGGATTGAAATCAGTGAAGCAGCTAATACAAGAATAAAATTTCCACGAAGGAATGAAAATATTATTGATCGTTCCGAACTTCCAAATATCTTCTTTATTCCTATCTCTTTTGTTCTGGTTTTCGATACGAATAAAGTAAGCCCAAATAAACCGGAAAGAGCTATCAGCAAAGTAAAGAATGCAGAAATAGAAACTATGGTGCCAAGATTTTTTTCTGAAGAATAACTACTCCTTATCTGTTCTTCAATGGTTGAATATTTGAACGGACTGTCAGGGTAAGTCTTTTCCCATTCAGTTTTAACCAACGGCAGAAAATTGTTCAGGGTACCTGGTTTATACCGGACTTCAACCTGATGTATATACCGATGGGTCAGACCTATACTCACAGGTGGAATTTCTGTCCGAATAGATTGAATGTTAAAGTCCTTCACGATCCCGATTATTGTTCCGCTTCCAACCTTTTTACCTATAGGATCTGTTATACCTAATTGTTTGACTGCCGTTTCATTCAGTATTTCAGCCTTAGTCATATCACTGCCAAACTCTTTTGAAAAGTCACGGCCTTTTAGTAAGGTAATACCCATGGTGCTAAGAAAATTGTAATCAACTGCCATGCCTGCAACAGCTACTTTCACTTTTTTGTCCTGATAATGATTTACTAAAAAATACCCTAATGACTTACATGGCAGACCCTCCATTGCTCCGGAAACCTCAATAACATCAGGATGTGACTCCATGCTGTTTATAAAAGCTGAATACCCTTTAAAATCGTTTCCAGTATCAATTAAAAGGATATTATTTTTGTAGTAACCAGGATCTGTTTGTAATGCAAACTGATATTGCGCGCGAATAATCAGAGTACCCGATACCAGGGAAGAGAAAATCACCAATTGAAGAACAATAAGTGACGAACGGAAAAACTGTTTCCTTTTTCCAAGACTTATGGTGTTTTTTAAAATGTCGGTAACCTTTAATCCTGATAAATAGTATGAAGAATAGATGCCGGACGCAACACCGATAAATATTGTCAACGCAAGATATACAGCGATATATATAAAGATATTGGAACTGATTATATAAAGATCTGTTTGAAACAATTTCCCGGCAAACGGCAGAGATAGCCACATAATAATCAATGCGAATGGCAATACCAGCAATGCAAGAAGCAGCGATTCGCATAGCAACTGGTTTCTTATACTTCTGCTTTCAGCCCCTGTTGTTTTTCTGATACCAATTTCTTTCGCCCTACCGGTTGATACCGCGGTTGACAGGATAATATAATTAAGTGCCGAAACCAGAACAATCAGTAATGCAATTACCGAAAACATTCTGATATTGTTTAAATTACCCTTGATTTCACTATACAATATATTATTTGACCCAAGGTAAACATCAGATAGATTTTGAAGTGAATACTGTTTGTCGGGCACTTTTCTGATATACTTTATCTCTAAAGCTCTGAATTGTTGCTCAAGTGAAGCAACATTGCAATCTTTTGAAAGCAATACCCATGTTGTCCAGAAGTCCAGACCCCAATCTTTTCCGGCATTTGCATTATTATTAGTTTTGGTAGCAGATTCGACTGACCACTTGCTATTTATGAAGCATTGGGCCTTGAATACTGAGTTTTTCGGGATATTTTTAAAAATACCTTTGACAATAAAAATATGTTCTTCATTATTTACAATACAAGTAAGTTCTTTTCCAACCGGATCTTTTTTCAGGAAAACTTTTTCAGCTAATTCACCGGAAAGAACAATTGAGTTTGGATCATCCAGAATATTTTTTTCCGATGAACCATCAATTAGCGGAAGAGTGAAAATACCGAAAACTTCCGATTCTGTAGAAATAGCATCAGAGACAATGATATACTCATCTTTTAGTTTTAGCTTAAAATCTATCATCATCCTGACACTGACGGCTTTTACAACCTGAGGGAATTCTTCTTTTAATGTTGGTGCCAGAATGTAAGGCGTATGAGGCATTGTTTTCTTAAAGTTCACGTAATAATTGAGTACTCTATAAACGCTTTTTCTGTTCTTATGGCAATTGTCGTAGCTGAGTTCGTTAATTACGAAAAGTAAAATAATAAAGGAGGTCGCCAGAGCAATTGAAAGCCCTGTTGCATTAATAAAAGCAAAGACCTTATTTTGCTTCAAAAAACGTGTTGCAGTTTTGATATAATTTTTAAACATTGTGTCGGGTTATAAGTTAAACAATAAGCTTTTTCCCTTTCTAAAAGGAAGGAATTAAAAGAATGAATAAGCGGATGTTTAACTTAATACCGGAATATCCTCATCAGATGAATACCGATGAGGATAATTAAATCCCTGTTGCAGAGGTTTTATCTTTAATTCAACTTTGTGAAGAGATACTATTATTTGATTAATCAATCTGGTGTCTGATTCAATACTGAGGAGTCTGTTGCAATGTAAATAATTCATTTCCTCATACACCGATACAATTATCTGAAGGTAAATAAGAGGTCGGATATCGTTAGATGCAACTGCAGGAGTTGTTACACCTGATAATTGATAATGTGCTCTTAAATAATTATCAGAATCATTTGAATTATGGCTGTTATCAGAAAAAATCAGTAAGAAAAGGACGATTAGAAAAATCGTTCCT